>NZ_JAKSYK010000085.1:0-35290 GCF_022829425.1 Methylobacterium sp. J-072
GTCCAGCGTCAGATCATCGACGTGAACACCGTCCGGGACCGACGGCATTGACGGGTTGGAGATCGGCATCGTGCTGCCCTCGGGCCACAACGCTGATCAACGCCTGAGCCACCCGCCAGCACCGAAAGTGCGGATGAACCACACTTCGACGCCGATCCACACACAGGCCGCGTAGACCTCTCCGCCATAGCGCCGCATTCGCATAAGGGCACGCTACGGAACCAGGCGCACCGTGATCGTCCGTGGACCCGTGCAACCCAGTGTGAGCCCTGGGAAGGTCCGCTTCCGGGCTAACGACAGGCACGGGCCTACGACTGGGTTGGGTGGTTTTCGGTCTATCTGCTTTCAAGAAGCCAACAGACAGAAGCAGACGTCCGCAACTCGATGGCAATCCGCTGCCCTGCCCCAAACGGTCATTCATAACCGCCGCACAGATTATCCAAACCGGACGTGTCACTCTCGAATGTTGGAAAGCAAAAACACGCTGTGTGCCTCAGGGGGCCTCTGCTACGGTTCGCTCGCGAGTGGCGGGATATGGCGCCACCAATCGTGCGCTTGCTCGTACTGGTTCGCGAACCGGAGCAGCATATCCTCGGCGAAGGGCCGAGCGGCGATTTGCAGGCTGATCGGTAGGCCGCGCCGGTCGAAGCCGCAGGGCAGCGCGATGGCGGGCAGCCCCGTCAGATTGAATGGGTAGGTGAGGCGCCAGGACGCCGCGAGGACGCTCTCCTGCCGCCCCGCAAGCGCGACGGTCGCCTCGTCGGTCCGCCACGCGGTCAGCGGCGAGGTGGGGGTGACGATCACGTCCGCGTCGTCCAGCGCGGCGGCCATCTCGGCCATGATCAGCCCCCGGGCCTGCTCGGCCCGTAGGTAATCCGGACCGGTCACGAACCGACCCATCTCGACGAGGTCGCGGACGTCCTCAGCGAAGCCGGCCACGTGGCCCTGCGCGAGGCTGCGATCGTGGTAGGCCGTGGAGGAGGCCAACTCGATGGCGTAGATGGCACCGAGCCCGTAACGCAGGGCGGGCACCGTGACGTCCCGGACCGTACAGCCCTGCCCGGCGAAGAAGCGGATCGCCTCCTCGACCGCCGCAGCAACGTCCGCATCGACCGCCTCGAAGAAGTGGTTGCGGATCACCGCCACCCGCAATCCACGGACCGGCTCGCCGAGCGCGGCGGTGTAGTCCGGCACGGGGGCGGAGGCGGCAGCCGGGTCGGCCGGATCGGGGCCGGCCAGGATCTGGAGCAGGAGCGCCGCGTCGGCCACCGTCAGGGTCAGCGGCCCTGCATGGTCGAGGGACCAGGAATGTGGGACGATCCCCGAGCGGCCGATCCGCCCATAGGTCGGCTTGAGGCCCACGACGCCGCAGAGGGCCGCCGGGATCCGGATGGAGCCGCCCGTATCCGAGCCGAGCGCGGCCGGACACAGCCGGGCTGCCACCGCCGCCCCCGAGCCGCCGCTGGATCCGCCGGGCACCCGCGCGAGGTCCCAGGGGTTGCGCGTCGGCGGCGTGACCATGCCCCAGGCGAATTCGTGCATGCGCAGCTTGCCGAGGATCACGGCGCCGGCCGCCCGCAGCTTCGCGACGCAATGGCTGTCCTGCCGCGGGAAGGTCAGGGCCTCGACCGAGGTGCCCGCCCGGGTCGGCAGGTCGGCGGTCGTGTAATTGTCCTTGATGCCGATCGGGATGCCGTGGAGCGGCCCCCGCGGCCCCGTCCGGGCGATCTCCCCGTCCGCCGCGCGGGCCGCGTCGAGGGCGGCCGGCGACAGGCACACGAAGCTCTGGAGGTCGCCGTCGAGGCGCCCGATCCGGTCGAGGTAAGCGCCGACGAGCGCGACGCTCGACAGCTCCCGCGCCGCGATCCGCCGGGCGAGCTCCGTGATCGGCAGGGACCAGATGGCGTCAGTCATGGGGCACCCGGCGATAGGGCAGGCTCGGGTCGAAGACGACCGGGGGATGGACCGCCGCGAGGTCGAGGTCGCGCAGGGTGCGGATCTCGGCCAGGACCGGCGCGAACTGCGCATGCAGGTGCGCGACCCGTGCGACCGCTTCCGGGGGCAGGCCGACGATGTCGTGCAGCGGATTTATCGCGCCTGCCGCGGCCGCGCCGGGCCGCTCCGTAGGTGACCGGAGCAGCATCGCGGCCACATCCTCCGGCAGCGCGCCAACCGGACCGTCCTTCCGCGGCATTCCAGCCACGAAGGGCACAAGCTGCTGTCGGGCAACGGCGAGGACCCGGCGCAGTTCGGCGATGGGGGCGGCATGCTCGTCGACGCGCAGGTCGAGGTGCGGATAATCCTCGTGGGCGACGATCTTCAGCGCCGCCGATTGCTTGCCGCGCCGATCGCCGCCGGCGTCGTCGCCGGCCTCAAGGGCGCGCATCAGCCGTTCGTCGAGGTCGCAGCCGGCGCTGTTCTCGAAGGCATGGGCCATGGCGTCGATCACACCGGGAGCGGCCAGCATATTGCCCTGTACGGCAAAGCCAGTTCCGGTGCGGTGTCCGGCCTGTGCCGTGCAGCCGGCGCCGGTCCAGGCAGCGGCGGCGCCGGCTGCATCCACAAGCCCGATCTGGCGCAGGTCCGACCGATCGTCGGTCTCGAGCGCGGCAGCTAGGGCGGCGTCCGACGGCTGCCCCCCGGCGAGCCCATCGAGGATGCGCAGGGCGAGGTAGGGGTTCACCCAGGATTGGGTCGTGACGGCCCCGATCCCCGCCCGGATGTACGGGCAAAGGCCGCCCACAGCAGGCACGGCGCTCGCTACCGCGACGCCGAGCTGCCCAGTCCGGGAACAATGGGCGGCGATGGAGAAGGTGTTGAGTTCCATCATGCCTCACACCGCGAGATGGTCGATGACGCGGGCTTGCGCATCCGGGGCCTTGGCCGAGCCGCTGTCGACGATCTCACCGAGCTTGAGCACGGCGTAACGGTCGGCGACGCCGAGGGCGAAGGCGACATGCTGCTCCACCACCAGCATGGACAGGCCTGTTGCACGCTCCGCCAGGAGCACATTGCGCAGGCGCTCGACCATCGAGGGCTGCACGCCCTCGGAGATCTCGTCGATCAGGAGGAGGCGCGGGCGCAGCATCAGGGCGCGGCCGAGGATCAGCATCTTCTGCTCGCCCCCGGAGAGCGTGCCGGCACGCTGGGCGAGCCGGTCCTTCAGGAACGGGAAATGGCCGAACAGACGCTCCAGCGCCTCGGGCAGCTGGCGATCGGACGGCACCGCGAGGCGCAGGTTGTCGCGGATCGACAGGTCCTGGAACAGCGGCTGCTCCTGGGGCGCGTAGCCGACGCCGAGCGCCACGAGCTTGGCGGGGGACAGCCCGGAGAGCGCCTGGCCGCCGATGGTGATCCTGCCGCCCCGCAGGGTCACCATCCCGAGGATGGTCTTGAGCAGGGTGGTCTTGCCCATGCCGTTCTTGCCGAGAAGGGCGACGATCTCGCCCACTCCGACCCCCAGGGACACGTCCTTCACGATTGAGACAGCGCCGTAGCCGCTCGACACGGCATCGAGCGTGAGCGCGGGCTCCGTCGGTTCGGCCCGTTGCGCTGCCTCAGCCATGGGCGCCTCCCGAATAGATGGTCCGAACCAGCTCGGAGCCAACGACCTCGTCCACCGTGCCGTCGAGGACCAGTCGGCCCTGATGCAGCACCACGATCCGGGAGGAGATCTCCCGCACGAAGTCGAGATCGTGCTCGACCAGCACGGCGGCGATCCGGCGCCCGGTCGTCAGCGTCTTGAGGACGGTCCCGATGGTGGTGCGCTCGGCCTTGGTGAGCCCGGCGGTGGGCTCGTCGAGCAGGATCAGCCGCGGCTCCAGCGCCACCACCATAGCGAGTTCGAGCGCCTGTTTCTGGCCGTGAGACAGGAGGCGCGCGGGCCGGGTCAGCAGGCGGTCGAGGCCGGTCATCCGTAGGACGTCGAGGGCCGCCTGCGGCAGGCCGAGCTTCGGGTCTTGGCCGACCGGGTTCAGCCCGTCATGGGGCGCCCGGGCGAGCCGCAGGCAATCGGCCACCGACAGGCTCTCGAACACGCTCGCCACCTGGAACTTGCGCCCGACCCCGAGCCCGACGATCCGGTTCGGCGTCAGTCCGGTCGTGGACGTGCCGCCGATGGCGATCACGCCGGTAAAGGGCTCGGTGCCGTCGCTGAGGCAGCGCATCAGCGTGGTCTTGCCGGCGCCGTTGGGTCCGACCAGGCTGACGAGCTCGCCCGCCCGGATCTCCAGGTCGATGGCCTCGAGTACGGTGAGGCTGCCATAGGCCTTGGCGAGGCCGTCGACCTTCAGGATCGGGGCATCCGTCGCCACCGCGGACGCTTCGGCCTCCTGCAGCACCAGGGCGGGGGCGGCGCGCTCCGCCCGGCCGACCGGCAGCGCCTGCCACAGCCGGCCGACGAGGTCGGCGAGCCCGCCCGGCAGCAGGATGATGATCGCCACGAAGGCCGTCCCCAGCAGGAGCTGCCAGAGGAAGGGCAGGTCGCCCGAGAGGTTGGCCGCGAGGTAGTCGATGGCGATCGTGCCCAGCACCGGGCCGAGCAGGGTGCCGCGGCCGCCGAGCGCCACCCAGATCACCAACTCGGTGCCGAACAGGAAGCCGGCATTCTCCGGAGCGACCACGCCGGAGGCGTTGGCGAACAGGAAGCCCGCAAGCCCGGCCACGGCGGCGAGCGCTGCGGTCAGGCGGATCTGCAGGCGCCGGGGGTTGAGGCCGAGATAGGCGCAGCGCACCTCGTTGTCCCGCAGGGCCACGAGGGCCCGTCCGGCATCCGACCGGACCAGGATCCAGGCTGCCAGCGTCACGGCGATCAGGACCAGGGCCGCGAGGCGGAAATAGCCCTCGCTCTCGAAGGGCAGCACATCGAACCCAACGAGGCCGCTGCTGGAGCCGGTCCATTCCCCGCCCGAATAGATGAGCTGCACGACGACGATCGGGACGACCAGCGAGATCACCGAGGCGTAGAGGGGCGTCGAGCGGTGATAGAAGGACAGCCAGCCGACCGCGAGCCCGAGCAGGGCCGGCGCGACCAGCGCCGCCGCGATGGCCGCGGCGATCCCCAGCGGCGTCGCCCCGTAGGCGGTGAGGATCATCGCGGTGGCGTAGGCGCCGATGCCGAAGAACGCCGCCTGCCCGAAGGTCAGGATCCCCGCGAAGCCCCAGAGCAGGTCCACCGTGACGGCCAGCACCGCGTAGATCATCGAGCGGGTCAGGACGTTGACCGCGAAGGTGTCGAGGAAGAGCGGCGCGATCCAGAGAGCCAGCGCCGCCAGGGCCGCGGCCACGAAGGGCGCGGCGCGGGACAGGCGGCGTCCGCGGGGCGCCGCGGCGGCGCGCTCGGCGACGGGAAGGGTCTCAAGCACGGGAGAAACCTTTCGGGCTGATCCGCAGCACGAGAGCCGCGAGCACCGCGACGGCGATGCTGCCCAGGATCGGGCTGATGAAGGTGCTGATCAGGACCTGCGCGGCTCCGAAGACGAGGCAGGCAGCCGCCAGGGCCAGGAAGGACGCATCGGCCACCATCACCAGCATGAAGGCGCCGATCAGCCAGCTCACCCCCATGTTGGGATCGACGCTGGTCAGCGGCGTCAGGAGGACGCCGGCCAGCGCCGCCAGGCCCGCGCCGATCATGAACACGACGAGGCGCACCCGCCCGGTATCGATGCCGAGGCTGCGCGCCAGGGTCTCGTTCATGATCACCGCCCGGGCCGACAGGCCGAGCCGCGTCCGCTCGATGGTGAGTGCGAACAGGATCCCGATGCCGAGGGCGATGCCGAGGGCCACGAGCCGGTAGGCGGAGTACTCGACGCCGAGGACAGCGACGGTGCCCGCGTAGAGGTTCGGGGTGAGCTGGACGTCGCGGCCGAAGGCCAGGGTGATGAGCTGGCCGAGCACGATCCCGAGCCCCCACGTGGCCAGGATCGCGTCCAGCGGCCTGCGGTAGAGGGGGCGGATGATGAAATGCTCCGCCAGGCCGCCGAGGGCCGCGCCAACAACGAAGGCCAGTGGCAGCGCCGCCCAGGGGTTGAGCCCGAGCCGGGCCGTCACCACGGCGCAGTAGGCGCCGACCGTCAGCCACGCCCCGTGGGCGAAGTTGATGATCTTCAGGACCCCGAAGATCGCGAGCAGGCCGATCGACACCACGAACAGGATCGCGGCGGTGGTCAGGATGTCCAAGGTAAGCAGCATCGGGGCTTCCGGATGAGCCGGCGTCTTCACGCGGCGTGGACGGACCGGCCCGACGGCCGATCACGTACGCTCCCTCCCCGGCGGAGGGGGAGGGAGAGGTGCATCACGTCACGGCAGCTTCGGGCACTGCTCGCCGGGATCGACATCCTTGAAGGTGCCCGCGACCTTCACCGAGCCGTCCGCCTGGATCTGGCCGAGATACATGGTCAGGGGTGCGTGGTGCTGCTTGTTCATCTGGATGGTGCCGCGCGGCCCGGTCACGCTCACGGTGGGCAGCGCCTCGATCACCTTGGCGGTTTCGGTGCCGCCCGCCTTCTCGACGGCGGCCTTGTAGAGGTAGATCGCCTCGTATTGAGGCACCGAGAGATCGTTGGGCGTCCGCAGCTCGGTGCCGAACTTCTTCTTCATGGCGGCCAGGAAAGTCTTGTTCTCCGGGCTGTCGATCCCGGTCACGTAGGAGGCCGAGAGGTAGACGCCCTCGGCGTCGGCGCCCATGCTCTTGGCGGTGCCCTCGTCCAGGGCGAGGTTGGCGAAGGGCAGCGACACGCCGGCGCCGCGTAGCTGCTTGGTGAGCGTGACGTTCGGCGCGCCGCCGGCCGTGGAGGTGATCAGCGCGTCGGGCTTGGCCTCCTTCAGCTTGGAGATGATCGCGGTCCAGTCGCTGCCGTCCATCGGCAGGTATTCCTCGCCCACCACCTTGCCGCCGGTCTTCTCGGCGTAGGTCTTGCCGAAGCCGAGCATGCCGCGGCCGAAGGCGTAGTCGCTGCCGATGAGGAAGTAGGTCTTGGCGCCCTTGGCCTTGAAGGCATCCACCACCGGCGGAACCTGCTGCTCCGGCACCCAGGCATCCACGAACATGTTCTTGTTGCAGGAATGCCCCTCGTAGAACGAGGTGTAGATGTACGGCACGCGGCCCTTGGTGACGGCGGGCAGGCCGGCGTTGCGGGCCGCGCTGGTCTCCATGGAGATCAGGACGTCGACCTTCTTCTGGTAGATCAGCCCGTCGAAGGCCTTCTGGGCGCCGGCCGCGCCGGAGGCGTCGTCGGCCACCTCCAGGGCGAGCTTGCGGCCGAGGATGCCGCCCTTGGCGTTGATCTCCTCGACGGCGAGCTCGGCCGACTGCACCACCGAGGGGGCGACGACGCTGTTGGCGCCAGACAGGCCGATCGGGATTCCGATGACGATCGGCTTGCCGTCGGCGGCCTGGGCAGCCGCGGCCGCGAAGACGAGTGCGGCGGCAGTGCCGACGAGAGAACGTGTCACCATGAACGGGCTCCTTGGGAAGACGACGATGATGCGGGGAGGGATCAGCCGTAGATGTCGGTCCGGCGATCGCGCAGGAGGGAGTTGAAGGTGTTCAGGTCCTTGCGGCTGGCCTCGTCGAGATCGACCACGGCCGAGAGGGTCTCGGTCCGGTCGCGGCTCGCCGGGCCGGCCAGCGGCCAGCCCTTGGGCCCGATGATCAGGCTCTGCCCCTCGAAGGGCTGGCCGCGCTCGACGCCGACCCGGTCGGCGCAGGCGATGAAGATGCCGTTCGTGTGGGCGGCAGCGCGGTGCAGGGTGTTGGCCATGGCAGCCTCGCCCGCGGGCTGGTCGGGCATCGGCACCCAGTTGGTCGGGATGCAGACGATCTCGGCGCCTCCGAGGGCGAGCTGCCGGAAGGTCTCGGGGAACCAGCCGTCGTAGCAGATCGCGACCCCGATCTTGCCCAGCGCCGTCTCGAAGATCGGGAAGCCAAGATCTCCCTTGGCGAAGAACACGTTCTCCCGGTCCCAGAGATGCGCCTTCCGGTAGGTGCCGATGTAGCCCTGTGGCCCGACGATCACGGCGGCGTTGTAGAGGGCCCCGTCCGCGCGCTCGGCGATGCCGGCCACGATGTGCACGCCGAGCTCCGCCGCGAGCGCCGCCCAGGCTCGAGTCGTCGACCCGTCCGGCACCGGCTCGGCCAGGGAGGCCGCCTCGGCCTCGGATTCGAACACGTAGCCGGTGCTGGCGAGCTCCGGCAGGACGATCAGCCCGCTGCCCTCCGCCGCGGCGGTGCGGATGAGGTCGGACGCGCGGGCGATATTGGCGGCCACAGCGCCGAAATGGGGCTCGAACTGGATGCAGGACACCCGCAACGGCGGGCGTGCGGGATCACTCGCTTGAATCATGCTGACTCCAAAACGCAAAAAGCCCCTGGGCGCGGACGTCATCCGCGGACCAGAGGCTCCAAAGCCGAGATGTGATGCAGCACTGCTGCTGCGGGGCAACCCTGCCCGATAAGACTACGATACGCGCCTGAAGACGGTCTGCAAGGCGATAATTGCAGCACGTTGCTGCAGTCAGGTCTTTTCCGCCAATGCGATGCGCAGACCGAGGCCGCTCATCGCCTCGTAGGCCGAGACGACGCTCTCGGCCACGCTCGCCATCGGCACACGGGACGCGGTGGCGCGGTCCCGGAGCATCTTGTAGGCGGCCTCCTCGTCGATCCGGTTGAGTTCCACCAGCAAACGAACCGCCTTCTCGACGGTGCGCCGGCCCTTCATAGTCTCCTCCAGCCGGTTGATCTTGCTGATCAGACGGCCCTCGTAGCCGCGCCGGTAGCGGGCCAGGGCGAACTGGGTGAGCACGCCGCGCGGGTGGAGCGGCTTGTTGAGCACGCCGTGGGCGTTGACGTCGGCGATCGCCTTCAGGGACGTCGGGCTCTCGTAGGCGACGATGGCGATGACGGCGGGCTCGATCTCCTCGATCGACGGCACGAGGTGCATCACCTGCGCGTCGTCGAGCTGTATGAACAGCGTGTCGATATCCTGCGGCAGTGCGGCCGGCGGCGGCCAGACGAGGGAGACCGCGCAGCCGAGGCGACGGAGCTGCTCCAGGAGCGCGGCGCCCTCCTCGTCGCTCGGGTGGATGACCAGGGCGCGGGCCCGTCTCAAGTCGTCTAGGATCTTGCGGGCGGGCGCCGTCACGCGGCCATCCCCTCGTCCAGCCAGTTCGTCTCGAACCGGGACCAAGCGAGATACGGATCGGGTCGCACCGGCCGGCGCGCCCGCCAGACCACGTCGAACTGCCCGTCGGCGCGGGCGACCCCGATGCCGGGGGTGAGCCAGACGTGCCGCGTCTCGCCATCGAAGGCGAGCTCGCCCTCCGGGGCCGCGAGGCGCTGCCGCAGGGCCGCCGCCCCGAGCCGGCCGGCGTCGAGGGTGCCGGATTCCGCCAGCGCACGGGCGAAGAGATGCACCTGCGCGTAGGCGGTCTCAGACCACATGCTGGTCGGGCGCTCGGATCCGAACCGGGCCTGGAAGGCCGCCACGAAGCGCCGGTTCTCCTCGCCCGCGAGGGCCGCGAAATACGAGGCCGCCAGGACATGGCTGCTGCACAGGTCCGGGCCGATCGCCCGGATCTGCCCCTCCGCCAGAGTCAGGCTCGCGATCGGGCAGCGCCTGCGGTCGATCCCGGACTCGGCGTAGGCCCGGTAGAGCCGCTCGGCGCCGCGCCCGACCACGGTGGAGAACACCGCGTCCGGGGCCGCCTGGCGGATCTCGGCGACCATCGCGGCATGGGCCGCGTCATCGGCGTCGAGGGGCGCGTAGCATTCGCCGACGATGGTGCCGCCCTTGGCCTCGATGAGATCGCGCATCACCCGGTTCGACTCGCGCGGATAGATGTAGTCGGACCCGATCAGGAAGATCCGCGGGCCATGCTCCTGCAAGAGGTAGTCCGCCAGCGCGAAGACGTTCTGGTTGAGGGTCGCTCCGGTGTAGATGATGTTCTCCGAGTACTCGAAGCCCTCGTAGATCGACGGATACCAGAGCAGGCCGTTGTGCCGCTCGACGGTGGACAGCACCGACTTGCGGCTGGCCGAGAGCGAGCATCCGAACACGACCTCGGCTCCGTCCTCGGCGAGCATCCGGCGGGCATAGGACCGATAGGCGTCGTTGTCGCCGGCCGGATCATAGCAGATCGGTTCGATCGCCCGCCCGAGCACGCCGCCGGCGGTGTTGATCTCCTCGATCGCCAGGGCGGTGCCGAGGAAGTGCTCGGTTTCCGTGATGCCGCTGACCCCGCTGCGGGAGAACAGGACGCCGACCCGCCACGTCGCTTCGTCCTTGCCTGCCATGGCATCCCCACCAATGCTGAAGATTCGCCCGCCGGGCGGTCGTGCGCACCCCGTCCTATCGCAGTCGCGACAGCCTGGGAAACCAAGGCGCCAGGGCGACGGCGCGAGTGCATGAATGGATTGCCTTAACCGCCGCTCATCGTACGTGAAGCACCGACTCCGAGGGGCCCCCGCTCGCACTTACAGGGGCGATGAATCTCTCTTCGGGACCGTCTCCACTCGCAGATTGCCCGCGAACGTCCACCCTAGCCGACGGCCGGCCCGGAAACTACAATGCCGCTTTCAGCCAGTTTCAGTCGTACAAAGCTGCTTGCTTAATGTCTGCTTCCGGGCAGCGCCTCGGGGAGCCTGAACGACTGGGTTGGGTCGGTTGCGGAACGTCCGCTTCCGGATGGAGGGTCGCAGTCGGATTGCGATCCTGGGACGGATCGTTCGCATAACGATCGATTCCGGAATACCTGATCTATCGCACAGGCTTGCGGGTAGGAGCGTTCGATCCCGCGGTGCTTCGGCACGAGATCGTCGGGAACACGGACTTCCGCAAATACGACGATGCGCTGCGGATGACACTGGACTGCACCGAGGTCTTCGCGGACCAGCTGGAGGCGCAGCTCGCCGCTGCAGAGGCGCAGGGGATCTGCCATTTCGGCCTGGAACGGCAATTGGCTGCGCAGTTGACCTGCATCAGCCCGCCGGTGCCCGGCAGCGGGCACATGCACTTCATCGATGGCGCTGGCGGAGGCTACGCCGCGGCCGCCGCCAGGCTGAAGGGTCGGGCGGCAAGCGTCGGGGCCGTGGTGCCGAGCAACCCGTGAGGGGGCTGTGAAGCGTGGCTGCTGCCGGATGAAGCGCGGGCGCTCGGGACGACCTGCCTCGAGCGGTGTTCAAGATCACTGTGCAGCACCGCATCAGCGAGCGTTTGGCCGATGGCGGGACCTTCGCGGTCGGCGCCAGCCTGATCCGTGCCGATGCCTGCGAGCGGCGACCGGCCGAAGGCGCGAAAATCTTCACCGTGTAGGAGCTTTTCCGGCCCGGGATCTTTGCTGATGGGATGTCCGCTTCGGGGCTTTCTCGAAACGGGCTGAATGACCGGGATGGGCGCATAGCCGAACGACCGGTTTTGAACCCATCGGCGATCCAGCATGGCGCAGTCTGGCTGATTGCGGTCTGTCCGCTCCGGGGCAAGGCTGCCGGGAAAGCAAACGATCTCCTACCGACCCGATCTCGCCGTTCAGACCATCCCACTGCCTGCCGAGTAAGGAGATGTTGGATCAGGGCCACGCGTCATCTTTCGCCGCCGTACAGGTTCCGCCCGAAGAGCGCGAGCATTGCGCTCCAGCCACGCTCTGCGGCGGCATGATCGTAGACCGGAAAGTCCGGCATCATCCAACCATGCGCGGCCCGATACGTTTGCGATGCCGCCCAGGCCATACAGTTCCCCAACCTCGCCAGGCTCGCGTACGAGGAGGGCTGGCTCCGCGGCGTCAGGGCTGTCGGTCGCCTCCTCGTGGTCATGGCCGAGCAGGGACAAATCGCGATCGACGACCCGGAGATCACCGCCGACCTGTTCCTGAACCTCGTTTTAGGACGCAGTTCGAAGCAGGCGCTGTACGGCATCGAGGTGGATGTGGAGGTCCAGGAGAAGCGCCGCCGCGCGGCCGTCGCCCTCTTCCTTGCCGGCGTCCGTCCCAGTCCTGCTTGAAGAGCGCGACCGCTATCTTGTTTTAGGCGGCGGATCGCCGTGCTGCCCCTCGAGCCGCCTGCAACCGGCCATTCCCGGCTTTTGCACAGGGTCGAGACCGGGCACGAAGACAACGGCCGCTTCTATTCATTGCCGAGCCAAAGCGGACAGGCGGCTATCCGCTCGACCTCGCCGATCAGGCTATTTCTGGGTCCGCCCGTGAGCGGACGCCGGATCAGTGCCGTGCGTCATCACTCGCCGCCGTGTAGAGTCCGGCCGAAGAGCGCGAGCATTTCGCCCCAGCCACGCTCTGCGGCGGCGTGATCGTAAACTGGAAAATCCGGCATCATCCAACCGTGCGCGGCGGGATAAGTTTGTGTCGTATAGCGCACGTTGGCCTCCGTCAGAGATCGCTGCAGCCGCTCGGCCATCGCAGGCGGGTAGCTGACGTCGTTCTCCGCCACGCCAATGTAGACCTCCGCCTTCAGCTTCGGCGCGAACAGGTGGGGGCTCGTGGGCGCATCGTTCGCGAGATTGCCCCCGTGAAAGCTTGCGGCCGCCTCGAACCGCTCGGGGTAGGTTCCCGCTGTAGCCAGGGCCATGCCGCCGCCCATGCAGAAGCCCACCACCCCAACCTTGCGACCTCTGACGTCGTCACGCGTGTCGAGGTACCCGTAGATGCCGGCGGTCGGATAGCCGAGCAGCGGCTCCTGGAGTTCCGGCTTAGGGTGCGTGCAGTCGCAGAGTGAGAAAAGTTTTTCTTGGCAATACCAGCATTCACCGCAGGCGATGAACGAGGGGACGACGACCCGGTCGCCTTTCTTCACCCGCCGCACCGCTGGCCCGACCTCGACGACCTCGCCCATGAACTCGTGGCCAATGACGTCACCGGCCTTCATGGTCGGGATGTAGCCGTCGATGAAATGCAGGTCCGAGCCGCATGTGGTCGACAATTTGACCCTCAAGATGGCGTCGCGCGGGTTGACGATCTCGGGGTCCTTGACGGTTCCGACGCGCAGGTCGTTGACGCCGTTCCAGTAAAGCGCGCGCATGATCAGGCTCCTCAGCGGGGGTCGCGCCGGGCCGCCGGCTGACGATCGGTGGTGGGGATCTCGCCTGTCAGGACAAGGCTCTTGAAGTTGTGCAGCGCTTTCGACGCGAGCTCCTTCGGCACGACGCCATCGAAGAAGCGAGCGGCCACGTCGCCGAGCATGCCCCCGGGCGGATCGAAGCGGACGTGCAACGTGGCGATCGTGCAGCGACCGCCCGGCGCCGCGCGGAAGCGGATCTCGCATTCGGTCACGAGGCCGCCGCCGTCCGAGCTTGCGCGGATCAACTCGCCGGGCCGCTCGTCAATGATCTGCATGACCCAGGCCTGGCTCTGGCCGAGGGGGCCGTCGGCGCGCCACGCACTCCGTCCCTCTCCGGTCGGACGAATATCGGCCAGGAACGCCAGGATGCGCGGGAGGGTCGCCGGATCGCGCCAAGCCCGATAGAGTTCGTCGGCGGGACGCTCGATGGGGATGGAATATTGAACCTCGGGCTCATCGCTCCAGCCGTTTGCCGCGTCGGTCTCCCGCGTCCGCCCGCGATGCGCCGGATCGAGCCGCTGGGCGCCCAGGACGGCAAGGGCCGCCACGCCGGCTGCCCCGGCCAGCGCCCATCCGACGCCACTGAAGCCGGACCCGGCATGCGCACGCGAGCCCGTTGAAACGCGATCAGGCTCCGTTCGGTCGCGCATTCTGCCGTTGCCGTATCGATCAGCCATGGGGCCCCCTGGATCGGATTGCTGCGACGGGTCGGCCCGCGTAAGGGTCAGGCAACGCGTTCGGATGCGGCGCGACCGGCTCTGAACGGTCCGACCGTTGCGCACTTGGACAACATGGGCTGGAGCAGGATAGTTTGATGCGGGGTTTCCCTAAGGAAGGTCCCGTTGTTGGCGCGCGTCCATGTGCCGCCGATGTCATCCGCTCGATAACTCACGCGTCGCGGAGCGGTCTGGCGGCGAGGACCATCGCTCCAGCTCGACAGCCAGCCCTTTCGCGGTGTTTGACGCAGACCTGTCCGACTCAACCCGTCATCGCGAGCGCAGCGACGCGACCCAGGGCAGCGCGACATCGGTCGGCGTGGCGCAGCCCTGGATTGCTTCGCTGCGCTCGCAAGGACGGCGTGGCGCTCATTGCGCCAAACTCCAGGCGGCGGCTGCGGCGATGTCCTGAGGGCTTGCCCGTCCGGCATGTCACGTAGGACGGATCCGGGTACCACGCCGGACAGGCGACACTATCTCGACTCGCCTTGAGCCGGAGGCGTTCGACAAGGCCCAGGAGATAACGCAGCGGTGGCTGGCATCCGAGAGCAGAACGCTTCCTCGGAGCGATCCACCAGAGAGCCGCTCTCGCGCTCCTGAACCTCTCGTCGGCGCGGCAACGTTCCGTGACCTGCGGGAGCGGACGCATCGAGGAAAAGGGATTTCATGGACCAGCCGAAGCCGAGAGACCTCGTCGGGATGACTCGATCGGGCGCGGGACGGCCAGGCTACGTCACGGTGAAGGGCGCCCGGGAGCACAACCTGCGCGACGTTGACGTGGAGCTGCCGCGCGACGCCCTCGTGGTGTTCACCGGGGTCTCCGGCTCCGGAAAATCCTCGCTCGCCTTCGGTACGCTCTACGCGGAAGCCCAAAGGCGTTATTTCGAATCGGTCGCCCCCTACGCGCGGCGGATGATCGACCAAGTCGGCGTACCCGATGTCGACGCAATCGAGGGCCTACCCCCGGCTGTCGCCCTCCAGCAGCAGCGCGGCACCCCCAGCGCCCGATCCTCGGTCGGCAGCGTCACCACCCTGTCGAGCCTCGTGCGGATGATGTACTCGCGCGCCGGCACCTACCCGCCGGGCCAGCCGATGCTCTACGCGGAGGACTTTTCGCCCAACACGCCCCAGGGCGCCTGCCCATCCTGTGGCGGGCTCGGGCGGATCTACCGGGCCACGGAAGCCTCCATGGTGCCCGACCCGTCGCTGACGATCCGCGAGCGCGCCGTCGCGGCCTGGCCGCAAGCCTGGGGCGGGCAGAACCTGCGGGACATCCTGGTGAGCCGGGGGGTCGATGTCGACACGCCCTGGAAGGACCTGCCGCGGGCGCTCCGGGACTGGATCCTGTTCACCGACGACCAGCCGCAGGAGCCCGTCTATGCCGGGTTCTCCCCGGAGCAGACGCGGCGCGCCCGCCAGCGCCGCCTGGAGCCGAGCTACATGGGCACCTTCACCAGCGCCCGCCGCCACGTGCTCGGCACCTTCACCAAGTCGCAGAGTGCGCTCATGCGCCGACGGGCGGCGCGCTACCTTGTCAGCGAGGATTGCCCCGCCTGCCACGGCAAGCGTTTGAAGCCCGAGGCGCTCTCGGTCACCTTCGCGGGCCTCGATATCGGTGACCTGTCGCGCATGCCGCTCGCCGACCTCGCCGCGGTGATGCAGCCCGTCGCCGAGAACCGGCTGCCCGATGACGACAGTGCCGCGAGCGCCGATCCCGGGACGCTCGACCGCGAAGCGGGCCGGCGGGATCGGGCGCGGCGTGCCGCCTCTGGGGCGTCGGCCCACGCGGGTGCGCCGGACGTGCGCGCGACCCCGAACCTCTCCATCGAGAAGCGGCTCGCCGCCCAGCGCCTCGCCGCCGATCTCATCGACCGGATCGGGACGCTCACGGAGCTGGGCCTCGGCTACCTGTCGCTGGACCGGGTCACCACGACCCTGTCGTCGGGCGAGTTGCAGCGCCTGCGCCTCGCCACCCAGCTCCGCTCGCAGCTCTTCGGCGTCGCCTACGTGCTCGATGAGCCCACGGCGGGGCTGCACCCAGCCGACGGCGATGCCATGCACGAAGCACTTGTTGGGCTGCTCGCCTCGGGCAATTCGCTGTTCGTCGTCGAGCACGACATCGGCACGATGCGCCGCGCCGACTGGCTGGTCGATGTCGGCCCAGCGGCGGGCGAGCACGGGGGCACCGTGCTCTACAGCGGCCCGCCGGAGGGCCTGCGCGCGGTGGAGGCGTCGCGCACGCGCCTGCACCTGTTCGGGCTCGCCGAGCCGCCGCGGCGTCCGCAGCGTGAGCCCGCGGGATGGCTGCGCTTGGAGGGGATCGTCCGCAACAACCTGCGCGGCGTCTCGGCCTCCTTCCCGCTGGGATGTCTCACCGCCGTTACGGGCATCTCGGGCTCCGGCAAGTCAAGCCTCGTCAGCCAGGCCCTGTTGGAGCTCGTCGGCGACCGTCTCGGCCGGCCCGTCGACACCGACGACGAGCCGGAGGATCCCCTCGACGATGCGCCGGGCCCGACGGAGGGGCGCATCGTCGGCGGCCTGGACGGGGTCCGGCGTCTGGTCCAGGTCGATCAGAAGCCGATCGGGCGCACGCCCCGCTCGAACCTCGCGACCTACACAGGCCTGTTCGACGGCGTCCGCAAGCTGTTCGCCGCCACGCCCGAGGCACGCCGGCGCCGCTACGATGCCGGCCGATTTTCCTTCAACGTCGCGAAGGGCCGCTGCCCGGCCTGCGAGGGCGAGGGTTTCGTCAGCGTCGAACTCCTGTTCATGCCGAGCGTCTACGCCCCCTGCCCAACCTGCCACGGGTCGCGCTACGCGCCGGAGACGCTGGCGGTCACCTGGAACGGGCTGACCATCGCGGACGTGCTCGGGCTGACTGTCGAGCGCGCCTGCGCGGCCTTCGCGGACGAGCCCTCCGTGCTGCGGCCGCTCCTCGTGCTGCGGGATCTCGGCCTCGGCTACCTGCGCCTGGGCCAGCCGGCGACCGAACTCTCCGGCGGGGAGGCGCAGCGCATCAAGCTCGCGACCGAGTTGCAGAGGGGGCAGCGCGGGGGCACGCTCTACGTCCTCGACGAGCCGACGACCGGGCTGCACCCGACCGACGTGGATCGCCTCATGCTCCAGCTGAATGGCTTGGTCGATGCGGGCAACACAGTCGTCGTGGTCGAACACGACATGCGCGTCGTCGCGGGGGCCGATCACGTCATCGATGTGGGGCCGGGCGCCGGAAGCCTGGGCGGCACGATCGTGGCGGCCGACCGTCCCGAGGTGGTGGCCCGGGCGCGGGCGAGCCGCACGGCACCCTACCTGCGGGAGGAGCTTGAGGCCCACGCCAATGGGGGCTGGCAACCCTGACATGCCTGATGGACCGTCGACCCGAAGCCTGCGCTCGATCAGCAGCGGAAGACGGTGACGGCAGCCAGAACGACAGACCCAGACCAGCCCCGGAGAATGACCATGAAGATCCTGATGGTGCTGACCTCGCACGACCGGCTCGGCGACACCGGCCGCAAGACCGGCTTCTGGCTGGAGGAACTCGCCGCCCCCTACTACGTGTTCAGGGATGCCGGTGCGGAGGTGGTCCTCGCCTCGCCGAAGGGTGGGCGTCCGCCGCTCGATCCCAAGAGCAGCGAGCCGGACTTCCAGACCGACCTGACCCGACGCTTCGAGGCGGACCCTGAGGCCAACGCCGTCCTGTCGAACACGGGCCGGCTTGACGGCGTCACCCACGAGGGCTTCGACGCGGTGTTCTATCCCGGCGGCCATGGCCCCCTATGGGACCTCGCCGAGGACCCCGCCTCGATCCGGCTGATCGAGACGACGCTCCGGGCTGGCAAGCCTGTCGCCCTGGTCTGCCACGCCCCCGGCGTGCTGCGGCATGCCAAGGCGCCCGACGGCACGCCGCTCGTCGCGGGCAAGGCCGTCACTGGCTTCACGAACACCGAAGAGGAGGCCGTGGGCCTGACCGCGGTGGTCCCCTTCCTGGTCGAGGACGAACTCAAGCGGAACGGCGGCCTGTTCTCCAACGCCGGCGACTGGGAGCCGTACGTGGTCGGGGACGGGCTGCTGATCACCGGCCAGAACCCGGCCTCATCCAGGCCGGCGGCCGAGCGCCTCAGAGCGTCTCTCGACGATCGATGACCGGAGGGGCGCACGCCTGCCGGACTGGCTTCGAAGCCTCTCGGCGCTCACGTCGAGGGGCTGAACGCTCCGATCTCAATCCTTCCGGCAGGCGTGGGCGCGCCCTCGGCGGTGAGGCCGGTCACTTCCCGTGATGGCCCAGGGCCCAGACATACGCCGCGACGGCCTTCAGGTCGGCCTGGGACAGCTCGACGCCACCCATGGGCGGCATCGCGTTCTGGTGCTCCTTCGGCTCGGGCACGCCGTTGGCGATCGTGTGCTCGAGGCCCGCCAGGCTGCCGTCGCTCCAGAGCCAATGGCCGCCGGTGAGGTCGGCCCCGACCGGCGAGCCCCTGCCGTCCGAGCCGTGGCAGCCGCCGCACGTGGCGTCGGCCACTTCCCCGTGGAAGATGCGCTCGCCGAGCGCAACCTGCTCGCGCGTCGCGCCCTTCGGCACCGGCAGCGCCGCGACCGTGCGGCCGGCATCCGGATGCAGGCCCTCCGGCGGCGCCGCGTCGGTGGACGCGGTCGCGGCGTTTTGCGGGCTCGGCGCGGCTGCGACAGCCGCGTTCGGGTCGCCGCCCGCATAGGTGACGCGCCAGATGCGACCCTTCACGTCGTCGGAGATGTAGAGCGCCCCGTCCGGGCCGACGGCCAGACCGGACGGCCGGTACTCCGCGCGGCCCGGCTCCTTGACGGCCCCGGCGAAGCCGTCGGCAAAGACCACGAAGTCGCCCGCGGCCTTGCCGTCCTTGAACGGCTGGAAGACGACGCTGTAGCCGCCCTGCGGGCCGGGCGCGCGGTTCCAGGAGCCGTGGAAGGCGATGAAGGCGCCGTCGCGATAGGCTTTCGGAAACCCTGCTCCAGTCCCTGACCCGACGTAGAATTTCATATCGTTGGGCGCCCAGTGCGCCGGGAACCACGCCGCTGGCCCCTGCCGGTCGGCGCAGAGCCCGACCTTGCGACCGCCGTCGCCGCCATATTCGGGGGCCAGCACCAGCGCCTTCTGCGCCGGGTCGAAGTAGCATTCTGGCCAGCCGTAATCGGCGCCCGGCCTCAGCTCGACGACCTCCTCCGAGGGCAGCTCGTAGCCCTGCTTAGCCGTGTAGAGCTTCGGCCAGTCCTCGTGGAGCTGGTCGCGCCCGTGCTGGGTCGAGAAGACCCGGCCTTGCGCATCGAGCGCGATACCCTCGCCGTTGCGAAGGCCGGCCGCATACCGCTCGGCCGGCGAGAACGTCTGATCGGGTGCCTTCGCGTCGTAGCGCCAGATGCCGCCGCGCGTCTCCTTCTCGGTGCAGGGCGCGTTGCCGGGCGAACCGGGCACGCGGTTCCTCACCTCGCAGGCGTTCGTCGCCGAGCCGAGATCGACGAGGAGATCGCCCTTCGGGGTGATGGCGAAGGGGTGCATCGGGTGGTCCCCCGTCACCGGTAGTCTGGAGACGACGACCTCACCCGGGGCCTTGGGCGCCACCTCGCCCGTCTTCAGCGGGTAGCGCATGATGCGATCGTTGCTCTCGGCGTAGACCGCGCCCTGGTACAGCGCCAGCCCGGTGCCGCCACGGACGCCCTCGGCTGGGCTCTCGCCGAAGCGCTCCGTGACGTCGGCCTTGCCGTCGCCATTGATATCCTTGAGCGCGACCAGGAAGCCGCCCGGCAGGGGCGTGTCGTTCTTGTAGTACACGCCGCTCCACGTGTTGACGTAGAGCGTGCCGTCCGCCGCCACGGCCATCTGGCGGGCATGGCCGATCCCATCGGCGTAGATCGTGGCGCAGAAGCCGGCCGGCAGGCTGAGGCCGCCTGTGCCACCGTCACAGGCCGAGTCGGCGGCCCGTGCGGCTGGCCAAGCGGCCAGAAGGACGGCTGTCGCGACGTTGGCGGACAGGACGAGGGTCGACGAACGGATCCCACACATGGTGTCCTCTCGAGGCGCTGCCACAAACCACGGTTGCAAGATCTGGGCGGATACGGATGGGAACTCAGGGACGGTGCGATCTGAAATCCGCGCGCGGCCGCAGCCGTCAGCGCGCGGTCAGCGGCACCGCCAGCACGCGGAACGGGAGTTCGGGCTTGGTGCCCTTCCGCGCCGGATCGGTGATGACGGCGAGCTGCCCGACCGTGATGAAGGCCGTCGCGCCGACCTTGGCGGCGCCGGTGACGCCGCCGGCGACGCCGTCCCGCAGGACCTCCACCTTGGCCGTATCTCCGGAGACGGTCATCCGGTCGAGCCGGCCGCCGCCCTCGGCCAGGAGGAAGGCGCCGTCGCCGAGCGGCCGCAGGCCGTCCGTGAGGACCAGCGGACGCGAGGGCGTCAGCGGCGTCACCGCGCCGGCCTGCCCGTCCTTCACGTCGATCCGGAACAGCTTGGCCTTGGTGAACGTATCGACGTAGAGGTTGCCATCGGGGCCGAAGGCGATGCCGTCGAGCCCGGCGTCCTTGCCCTCAGGCGCCAGAAGCGGGTCAGTCTTCCAGACCTCCAGCGTCTGCGAGCCGGGCTTCAGCCGCAGGATCTGCGGCCCCAGCGTGTTGGTCACATAGGCCGCCCCGTCCGGTCCGAGCGCGATGTCGTTGCAGATGGCCGGGCTGACGGGAAACGGCGCGCTGACCTTTCCGGCGCCGGTCTTCAGGTCGAAGCCCTTCAGCGCGGCGCCTTTCACGTCGCTGGGTCCCTGGATGCCGAGTGCCGAGAGATCGTTCGAGCAGACCCAGAGCGTGCCCGACGCCTCGTCGGCGAGCACGCCGAAGGTCGAGCGCGTCTCGAACGCACCGGGGGTGATCCAGACCTCGCCTGAGGATGCGCCCGGCTCGATCCGGGTGACGCCGCCGCCCGCGAAATTGCTGACGTAGAGAGTGCCATCCGCGGTGGCCGTGATGCTCTCGGGATACGCGGCCTCCCCGGGCAGCGCGATATCGCGCGTGTCCCGGGTGACGGCCCGCACAACCGTTGCGGCTCCGACGGCCGCGAGGATAAGACATCCGGTCAGCGCGAGGCTGACGCCCCGGCGTGGCAGGCCTCCGAACGGCCGGACACAGACCTCGGTTTGCCTCATCGCGGATCTCCGGTTGGCCGCAGAGAAGGGTGATAGCCCTGGAGCGATCGAGCGTGTTCGTCGCGGCTCACGCGGGCCGAACGCCCCTGCGGGCACTTGCGAGCAGCGTGATCACCGCCCGGTTGAACGCCGGTATGTCATCGGGCTTGCGGCTGGTGACTAGGTTCCCGTCCACGACGACCTGCTCATCCACCCATTCGGCCCCCGCGTTCCGGAGATCGGTTTGGAGCGACGGCCAGGAGGTCAGGCGTCGCCCGCGCGCGGCGCCCGCCTCGATGATGGTCCAGGGGCCATGACAGATCGAGGCGACGGGCTTGCCGTCGTCGAAGAAGCTCTTCGCGAACGCGACGGCGGCTGGGATCGTTCGCAGCGTGTCGGGATTGATCACACCGCCCGGGAGCAGCAGCGCGTCGTAGTCGTCGGGGCGAACCGTGTTCAGGGGCACTTCCACCGGGAATTCATCGCCCCATTCGGTAAATTTCCAGGCCTTCACCGCGCCGTCCTTCGGCGACACGATCTGCGTCTCAGCACCCGCTTCGTTGAGCGCCTTGCGCGGCTCGGTCATCTCGACCTGCTCGAAACCGTCCGTGATCAGGATCGCGACCTTCAGGCCGTTGAGGGTGTCGGAAGCCATGGTTGGTCCTCTGTCGGGCTGAGTTTGCGCGCGTTGGGGGCAGCCGCACGCGAATTCCATCACGGAAAGCCGCGCCGGACTGGCCCGTGCGCCGTGAAGATCCGTCCGCCCGCGGACAGGGCACTCGGGAGTGGCGAGCGGCGGACGCAGCAGCCGCAGCCGGCGGGATGGCCAGCCGAAGCCGGGCGCGAGGGCGACGCGCTCGGCTCGGTTGCCGCGAAGGTGACGCGGCCACCCGCGCTGCCGCCGACGATGGCCGGTGCGCTCAAGGCTGTCCGTGTGGCCCCGGCGCCGCATTCCGGGCAGGCACAGGGGTCCAGGAACTGCGCCATGGGCCGCATGGCCGTGAACGGCCCGCAAGCGTCGCACGCGTAGTCGTAGATCGGCATAGCGTCCTCACGTTCGCACCCATCTGGCAGATGGCGGATAAGCCGGGCGAGTCGGCCGCCCGGCTTGGCAGCCTGGCTTGGCCAATCAGGCGGCGGGCTTGAGGATCACCTTGGTCCAGCCATCGTCGCGCGCGTCGAAGTGCTTGTAGGCCTTCGGCGCCTCGCCCAGCCGAAGCTCGTGCGAGACGATGAAGGACGGCTTCGCGCGGCCGGCCGCGATGAGGTCACGCAACCGTCGGTTATAGGCTTTCACATTGCATTGGCCGACGCCGATCGTCTGACCCTTGAACCAGAAGAGGCCGTGGTCGAAAACGATCTCGCCCTGCTTGTAGAGGGGGTCCTGCGGGGCCGGATCCTGGGGCGTGAAAACGCCGACCACGCCGATGCCGCCGGTGAACTTCACCGACTTCACCAAGTCGTTCATGGTCATGTTGGGGTGCTCGTGACCCTGCGGATCGTGCGCTTGGTAGCCGACGCACTCGCAGCCGCGATCGGCCCCTATGCCGTTCGTCAACGCAAGCACCTGGTCCACCGGGGAGCCCTTGGAGTCGTCGATCGGTACGGCGCCGATCGAATCCGCTAGGCGCAGGCGGTCGGGATGGCGATCGACGACCATCACCCTGCTGGCGCCCTTGATCATCGCCGAGAGGGCCGCCATGAGGCCGACCGGGCCGGCCCCATAGATGACGATGGACTCGCCGGGACGCAGGCCTGCGAGTTCGGTGGCGTGCCAGCCGGTCGGGAATATGTCGGCCAGCATTACGTAGTCATTCTGCCGTTCCTCCGCATCCGGCGGCAGTGTCAGGCAATTGTAGTCCCCATAGGGAACGCGCAGCAGGTCGGCCTGGCCGCCCCGATACGGGCCCATGTCGGCGAAGCCGTACGCGGCGCCGGCCATGTTCGGTACGACGCTTCGGTCGGCCGTGGTCAGACAGTACGCGCTCAAGCCGCGCTCGCAGTTCTTGCAGAACCCGCAGCCGATGTTGAAGGGGATAGCGACCCAGTCCCCGACCTTCACCCGATCGACGGCCTTGCCCACTTCGGCCACTTGGCCGAGGTTCTCGTGCCCGAACACGCCCCCGCGCGGGAAGTCGGTCCGGCCCTCGTACATGTGCAGGTCGGAGCCGCAAATGTTGGTGCTCGTGATCCGCACGAGGACGTCGGTAGGCCGCTCGATCCGCGCGTCGGGCACGTCTTGCACCGCAACATCGCGCGGGCCATTATAAACGACTGCTCGCATTGCGCTCTCCTGACCTCAAATCGGTTGCCAGATGAGGAGAAGTACATGCCGCCCGAGATCAGACTATCCGGTCATTACCTACGGTGTTCCCCGTAGCGCGCGGTGCGCCTCCTGAGCCGCACTTCATTTGGCCCCCGCCGGGGCGGGCATCCCCTCCCGCGGCTTTTCATGCGATGACTCGCCGAAGCGGGAGCAACGAGGCGCTCGGATTGGCGGGTTCCTTAGACACGAACCGGATGCGCCTGCCGCGTGCCACTGGGAGAATGGGCCATCATCCTAGAGAGGGACCCGATGGTGATGACCGCCCCGATCACCGAGATCACGCCTACCCTGCCGGTGGCCACTCGCCTCCTACGCCGTTCATCCCCGGCGCCAGGAGAGGACGGATTTGTCTGTACGGTGGGGCGTAAGCTCGATGGCTTCGCCCCGCTGACGGAGCAGGACCGGGCAGCGCTTGGCGGTCTGAGGGGCTATGCCCAGCCGGTCGAGCAGCACACCGTTCTTTTGGAGCAGGAGGGCGTACTGCAAACCCTGCGTCGCGACGGGCTGATTGCCCTGCGGCAGCGTCGCGTGCGGATCCTCGCGCCGCGGCGGCTGCGCGAACTTGCGGAGTTCGAGGCCGGGTACCTCTGCCGGCTGCTGGAAGAAACTCGCCATCGTTGGCCAGCGGGGCAATCCAGCGGCGCCATGGCTTGCAGCGTTACGCTGCCCTAGTGCACTGAGGCGCACAAATGGTGCACAGCGCACACCGGATTATCAAAGTAACGCAGTGGGTTAGCTCTGTGCTCTTGTTGCGTTCGTCTGCATCAGTGCACTAGATTGCCTCACTGATGCTCACAAAGACGATATTTCGACCCGTGGCAGCCCTTTCCGAATAGGCCCGGACGCTTTTCAGCAGCCTGTCGGGCCTCTTTTCGCCATCCAGGGGGGGACGGATTACCGTATAAGCCATTCATTTTGGCACAATTCATTAGGCCACATCTGCATCCGCTTGGGCGGAAAACGCTCTAAGTGCCGTCGGGATTGGCGGGACGCACGCCCGCTGAGGTTGCGATGAGAACCGCCTCGGGCAGCGTGCGGGCGCCAAGCGCTTCCATGACCCGGGCGCGGTGAATTTCCACCGTGCGTGGGCTCAGGCCCAGCGTCCGGGCAATGGTCTTGTTGGTACCGCCCGCGAGCAAACCCTCCAGGACCTCGCGCTCGCGCCCGGAGAGCCCCGCGGTCCGGCTCCGGGCCTCGTCGCCCCCGCGCACGCGACCGGTTTCGGCGTTGAACTCGGCGAGTGCCGTTCTCACCGCGAACAGCAGCACCTCCGGCGTCCAGGGAGCTTCCAGGAAATCGACCGCTCCCGCCTTCATGACGCGAACCCCGAAACCGAGATCGTCCCCGCTCGTGCCGACCGCCACCACGGGCAGATGTGCGCGTGCCGCCTTCAACTCGTTCAAGGCAGCCAGGCCGCGGGCGTCGCTCAAGTCGAGCACGACACAGCCCGGCATCAGCGAGCCCGCTATCTTCAGGAAGGCCTGACTGCTGGCAAAGGCGCGAACTTCGTAACCGGCGGCCTGCAGGGTGCCGACGAGGCCACGCCGGGCGTCATCGCCGTCCGCAATCACGTACGCGCGCAGGCCCATATCGGTGGTGACGTCCTGCGCGATCCCACCCGCCGACTGGATCCGACCATCGAGGCCCGGGATCGGGAAGAAGGTGTCGTGGATGCGGCGCACGGCGTGGTCCGAGGCGCGCTGGATGCGGTACTCCAGCACGAACGTTTCGCCGCCACTGACGCGCTCGATTGCCTGCGCGGCGGCGTCGCGGTCCTCGGGGTGAACGCTTGAGAGCCAGCTCGCAAGATCCGGCATGTTTTCGGGGGGCATACCCCAGACTTGCGTAAAAGCCGGGCTCAGGTAGTCGAGGGCTCTACTGTCCAGATCGGCAAGCCAGAGCACGTCAGCCGTATGCTCGGCGAATCGCCGGAAGCGCTCTTCGCTCACGCGCAAGGCCGCCTCGGCCCTATGACGTTCGGTGACGTCGATGGAGACCGCAAGGCCGCCGACGATGGCGCCCGTCCCATCGCAAAGGGCGCTGACGACGTTGCGCACCCACACGACCGTACCGTCCGGATGCAGGTACCGCTTCTCGATGGTGAAGGATGCGCCTTGTGTCATAGCGCGCCGGTAAAAAGGTTCGTTGAACGCCCAGTCGTCCGGGTGGGTCACCGCCTGCACGGTGCGGCCGAGCAGATCATCGCGCGGGCGGCCCAGGATCTCGCAGTAGCGGTCATTGACGAAGCTCATACGGTGCATCGCATCGACGATGACGATACCGGCTTCGGCTTGCTCGGCCACGGCCCGAAAGCGCTCCTCGCTTTCACGCAGCGCCTCGTCCGCGATGCGCCGTTCGATCAAGTCTGCGGCTTGCTGGTGCTGCGAGATGATGATTGCCGCGGTCCGGGTCAGGGCGGTGGCAAATTCGTGATCGCGGGGCGTGGCCTCACGCGGCTCACGGAAATACACGGCGAAGGTGCCGACGACCCGCCCAGCTACGGTTTCTATCGGGAACGACCAGACGGCACGAAAGCCGTGCTCTTCGGCCAACCAGAGCCATGGCTGCCAGAGTGGGTCCTTCCTCACGTCGACGGTGATGACCGGCTGGCCGGTGAAGACCGCCAGACCGCAGGCAAGCGAGTCAGGTCCGATCTTGATGCCGCCCACGACGGCAAGGGCATAGGGCTCTGGCATACCTATGACGTGTTGCAACCCGGTGCCACCAGGATCGGTCAAGTAGAAGGCGGAGCGAAAGCTGCCGCCCGACTGAGAGCGGGCCGTCTCTACGAGGATGCCCAGTGACTCGGTCAGCGGCGCGCCGTCCATGGCGGTCTGGAAGGCTTCCTTCTGCGCCGAAAGCCATGCCGTGTGCTCGACCAGACTGCCGAATGCATGGGAGCCGTCCGGCGCTTGCAATACGATGTTCGATACATCACCCATGATCATTCACGGCATATCGAGCAGCCATTGGCGTGTACTGAGCGCCGGCGCGAATTGGGTTCCCGGACGCTCCGCCAATGAGGATGTTCATTAAACTCCCTCGAAAGCACCAACTATAAACTGAGTCAGGAACGCCTTGCGACGGCCGACGTCATGCCGGGGGCGCTGGCCGTCCTCGGCCGAGCTCGTCAAGGACCACGATGTCAGTGCGGGACGGTGACGACGATCTTCCCGAACTGCTCGTTCGACTCCATGTATACATGTGCCTGAACGATCGCGTCGAGCGGGAATGTCTTCGCGATGATGGGCATGAGGCCTCCGCTGGCGAGCCCATCGTCGATGAACGCCGCGGCGCGGGCCAGCCGCTCTGGATCTCGAATGAACTCGAACAGGGTGTAGCCGCGCAGCGTGAGGGCCTTCTGCATGGCTGCGATGACCGGAAACGGTGTGAGGGCGGTCGCGAGGGCGCCGTAGATGAGGATGACGCCGTGATGGCGGATCGCCTGGGCGAGCGCCTCGACCTGGGGGCCACCGACCGGGTCGAACACGAGGCGCGCGCCCTTGCCGCCGGTCGCGTGGTTGACCTCGGCGACGAGATCCTGCTCGGACGTGACGACAACGTGCGCGGCGCCCGCCTCGTCCAGCGCCGCCGCCTTGGCACGCGTCCGGGTCGTGGCGATCGGGATCGCGCCGACGCTGTTCGCGATCTGGATCGCGGCGAGTCCGACACTGGAGGACGCAGCCGGAATGATGACCGCGTCGCCCCGCCCGAGATGACCGATGTCGATCAGCGCACCCCACGCCGTGAGGTAGGCCATCCAGACCGCCGCCGACTCGATCGCCGAGATACCGGTCGGGCGCTGGACGACGCCGTAAGCCGGCACGATGGCCGTGTCGGCGTAGACGCCGTAAGCGTTCATGGAGAAGGCCGGGATGACGCTGACGGCATCGCCCGGCGCGAAGCCTTCCACACCCTCGCCCAAGGCCTCGACCGTCGCGGAGGCTTCGTAGCCGAGGCGTGCGGGCAGGCGCGGCGTTTCGAGGTAGGCACCCGGCCGGAACATCGCTTCGGCGCGATTGAGACCGATCGCCTCGATGCGGACGCGCATTTCGCCCGGTTGCGGATCGCCGACCGGCAGATCATCGAACTGCATCACCTCCGGTCCACCGGTCCGATGAAACCTGACCACCCGTGCCATGGCGATGTCTCCGCGATGGTTGCGCCGCGCGCGGACGCACAGCGGGAAAGCCACGTCCGCCGGCGCCTCAGGCCGCCAGTTTCGTCATGGTGTGTGGATCGACGGCGAACGTCCTGGGCGAGACCCGATCGACGATCGGTCCGCGTCTCACGGCAGTTTTGCCGCCAGCACGTCGAGCTTCTCGATCTGCGGGGCTGTGGCGAACACATCGGGCGCGCGCTCCTTCAGGGCCGCCGCCACGCGGCCGGAGAGGTGGGCGTCCCGTCCCGCTTCGTTGGGAAATGCGTCGAAGATCCCGAAGGTCGATGGGCCCAGGCGGAGGCCGAACCATGCGACGGTTCCGGGCTCGTCCTGCACGAGGGGCAGGCTGTCCCTTAGAAACGCCTCGACCGCCGCTTCCTGTCCGGGCTTGGCGTTCAGGATGACGAGAAGAGCGAACTTGGCCATCGTCCTGTTCCTTCCGATGAATCCCAGAGACCGCGGAGGTGACCGCTCTTCCAGCTCGTATCCTCGGTCGAGGCGGCGGGCGCGCGTTGGATTAGCCTGTCAGCTGCATCGCGGCGCTGACGCCGGTCAGTTCGGCGTCAGGATCGGCGTTGCGCCGCGCAGGCCTCGACGATCTGCCGGCGGACGATATCGGGCTGCGCCTGCAGGGCCCGGACAATCGCCTGCAGCACATGCCGCAAGCCGCCGTTCTGATCGATGAGGTCGAGCACGACCGCGATGCCGTCGTCGTTGATCCCGAGATCGGCCTGCAGATCCCCGATCAGTTGGGCCCGGGCCACATCGATCTCGACGTAGTGCCGGACGCCCTCGCGGAGCGCCGGCCGGAGCCAGCCAAGCTCGAGCCAGATCGCAAGCGTGTCGGGAGGCAGGTCCGACCGGGCCTGGAATTCGCGCGCGTCCATACCGCCACCCCATTTCACTCAGTCCGATGCCACGCGGCGATCGCGCGTTCGAGTTCCGGATCGGGCTTGTCCGGGAGCTTGATCAGCAGCTTGACGAAGGCGTCGCCCGCGGTCCCGTCCGACCGCGGGACGCCCTTGCCCTTGAGGCGAAGCACCGTGCCGGACGTGCTCCATTTCGGGATCGTCAGGGTTACGGGCCCGGACGGGGCCGACACCGCGATCCGGCCGCCGAGCACCGCCGCGTGCAGCGGAACGCCCTGCTGGAAATGGATGTCGTCGCCTTCGCGCCGGAAGACCGGGTGCGGGCGGACGCCGATCGCGATCAGCGCATCGCCCGGCGGCGCGCCGTTCCGACCCGGCTCGCCCCTGCCGCGCAGGCGCAGGGTCTGTCCCTCGCGGGTGGCCGCCGGGATGCGGACATCGAGCGTCGCGCCGTCCGGCAGGGTCACCGAGCGGGTGGTGCCGTTGACCGCATCGAGGAAATCGAGGTCGAGATGGTAGCGGGTATCGGCGCCCCGGCGCCGGACCTCCGACCGCCCCCTGCGTCCTAAGATCTCGGAGAGGAGGTCGTCGACCTCGAAATCCGCAAAGCCCGCGTCGCTCGCATAGGCATGGTCGGCGGATGGCTCCGAGACGTCGCGATAGTAGCGCTGCCGGGGCCGCTCGACGCCGGAAATGTCGATCTCGCCGCGATCGAAACGCGCGCGCTTCTCCGGATCGTTCAACAGGTCATAGGCCCGCGACACGTTCTTGAACTGCTCTTCCGCCTCCGTGTTGCCCGGGTTCAGGTCCGGATGCAGTTTGCGCGCGAGCTTCCGGTAGGTCTTCCGGATCTGCTCCGGGGAGGCATCGCGCTTCACGCCCAGAATCGCATAGGGATCGTCGCTCAACGCTTCCTCCCTGCGCCGTCGTGTGGCGAAGCCCGCACCCGTTGCGGACGTCGTCCTAGGGATTGGCCCCGTCGTGATCGTCCCGGGCCATGGCGCGACGGGTCACGGTGACCCGGGCGGGGCGCAGGAGCCGATCGTGGAGGACGTAGCCATCCTCCATGACGTCGTGGACGGTCCCGGGCGCGACCGCCGGATCATCGACCTCCATCATGGCCTCATGCCGCGACGGGTCGAACAGAGCACCACGGGCATCGACCCGCTGCACGCCGACGCCCGCGAGCGCCCCGATCAGCAGCCGCTCCGTGGCGCGCACCCCGTCGATGAGCGACGCGCCCTGCGACTCCGGCTGCTCCGACGCGACGATGGCCCGGCGCAGGTTGTCCAGGACCGGCAAGAGCGCCCGGGCGAGGCCCGTCACGGCGAAAAGCCGCTCATCAGCCAGGTCGCGCGTCGCCCGACGCCGGGTGTTGTCGGCCTCGGCCAGAACCTCGGGATGAAAGTCACGGCGGAAGGTGTCGAGACGGTGGAGCAGGCGCATCACCTCGCGGCGATGGGCTGCGACTACGCGCAGGGCTACCTCTATGCCAGGCCGATAGCCGGCGCGCGCGTGACATGGCTACTGAAGACCTGGGACTCCGACGCTTTCGTCGGTCGGAAGGCCCCGGCACGCTCAGCTTGGGAGCTTATCCCCGTTGTTGAAATCTCTCCGCATCGCAGTGCGAAGGAACGCTGAGAGTGAGTTCCAACCTGTCCGCTAATCGGGACGGGATGAACTGCCTGTTACGGCCGCATTGGGCGCAAAACGGAACGTCTGCTTCCAGCCTGGAAGCCAGCGTTCGATCTCGTATCGGCAGGGAACAACTCATCCTCCTAGGGCGACACAAAGAGAAATTTCGACAGGGGACGCGCGGGTGTGGTGTCTTGCGCCTCGTCAACGCCGCCACCGGCGGCCAACGAAAGTCTCCACATGTCGTCTAAGTCTAAAATCTACGGTACCGTGTTCTTCGCCCGCCAGGAAAGCGGCATCGTCAGTCACCTGTCCGTTCCGGTCCACCCGTCTATCGACGCCCTTGAGCGCGCGATGCGCGTCGACTTCGACGCCGAGACCGCCGCGGGCGGGTCCAGCGTGCGACTGCAATTCACCGAAACCCTCGACAATGCGCTCGTCGACCCATGCGGAGGCCCTGATCTTGATGGTGTGATCGCTGCGTCCGCGCTCGGTCTCCTGCGACTGTACGGCCGTGAAAGCCTGTCCGTTGTCGACCAGGGCAATCAGTACAAATACGTGCCGGTCGAAGACGGTGAGGACGCCCTGAGAAGCTTGCAGGTTTTCGGGCGTCCGTGGGTCGCCCGGTGACGTCTAGGCGGCTGCACTGACCACCTGCCGGTGCTCTTGCCCGGATGAAGGCAGGCGCACAGCAGGCCGCGCTGCAGGGCTGGCGTAGTGCGCTTCGTGCCTCATCATCGGCCAGCCGCAGGGTGGCGGTCAGTCACAAATGAGTCCGCTGCCTGTTTCAGAGGCCGCCTCCGGCGGCCAGGTCTGTTCTTGTTCGCTGACGAGAAGGCGATGTCAGGAAGAGGTCTGACGAGGAAGTGCCCTCGTTCCGGCCTGATAGAATGCCGGCGATGCCTACGTGCGGGCTGGCGCGGATGAGCGCCGGACAGCGCTCAGGCATCGAGCGGCTCGCGAGCCGACGACGAGCGCCTCGGAGCGAGGAAGGCGGGACGCGACATCGACATGCAGTCACGAGGCGCGATGCGACCTCATCTCCTCGATGTGTTGTGTTTCGACTCGGCGCGATGCCAACTCATCAGCCATCATGACTGAGGGCAAGCCCGGTGCCCAGAGCACCGGGCTTGCCCCTGTGACGCGGCGCGCTCCTGAGCGCCCGCGCATGGCGCGTTCGCTTCCCGCCCTCCCCGTCCGCGGGAATAATGACGCCTTCGGCCAGATGCGCCAGAATAATTATGTCCGTAATACTCTTATAGACAGGCACCGGACGCAATTATCTGCCACACACTCCTGATGATTTCATGAATATTAAAGTTCTTACCGGCGTGCCCGGCGGGGGTAAATCCCGAGCTGTGCGCGATGACATCCTTTCGACACCTGCCCTCTATCACCTCGCTCTGCCGCGCACTGACCTCATCGACGAATTTGTCCTCGATCTGGAAAGGAGCGCTGAGGAGCGCGGCGTGCGCCTGGACGTTGAGCCCATCCACTCAAAGCAGGCCATGAAGGGACGCAACGTTCACCGCCGCGTCCTCGATGCGCTGGCCCGTCGGGAGGCGGACGAGCACCGGGCCATCCTCATCACTCACGAAACTCTCCTCGCTCTGGACCCCGCTCAACTCATCGATGTTCACGTCCGCATCGACAAGAACCCGGACGGTTCGGTCCTCTCGGGTGAAATCCATGGCAAGACGGGCTTGCACCTGCTGGAGCACCATTTTGTCCTAGAGCCGCTTGAGGACGGCTCGCCCCGCAGCTTGCTCCGCCCGCGCTCCAGCGTCGAGCCGGTCACGCCGGCAGCTTACAAGGGCGCAGCGCCGGATATCGCCGTCCTGCTCAAGGTGGTGGGCAACCGGAACCGCTCCGTCGTCGCGGACGTGAGATCCTGGGACGAGGCGCGGATTACGGGACGACGCATACGGTGGTGGTCGATCTGGACACCGATGGACTTGGAAGGCGCTGCCTCAGTCCACATCGCAGCGGCGGGGTTCGGCGGCAGCCTACTCGCCCGTGCCTGCGAAAGGTTGTACGGCGACGACCTCGCGATCGAGTACGTCGACGTCGCGCACGCCGCGTCGCGGGCCAAACCGACGATCCGGGTGCACTACTTCGCGCAGCACCGCGGCTCGACGACATGGTGGACGTCCGACGAGGGCAGCCTCAACCTCGTCCGGATTTCGGACTACCTCACCAGGATCGGCTTTGCGGGCTACTGGTCCTGCAACCACGAGGTGCGGCTGCTGCTCATCCACCGCTTCGGCGGCAACGCCTGCGCGCCACGACAGGCTGGGACCAACTCTCTGCGCCACCACACGGCTTGCGCGTACATCTACTCCAATAAGGCGCAAGCGGCGGACGGCGTGATCCTGGAGTTCCTTGGTTTGGACAAGAACACCATCACCCAGGTCCGTGAGAACGAGGACATCGCGCAATTCGTGATGCGCGGGGCGATCCGGGACCCATCCTACGACGGCACTTACGACATCTACTTGTACGATCGGCATCAGGCCGAAACGCTGCGGGACTTTCTCGCCGGGAATGGCGTGAGCGATCTGGTCGAACTCATTCCGGTCGACGAGGCCGGGTTGATGGACATGAAGCGTCCTTTGCCTTCCGGAAGAGGCGAGGGTGGTTGGCAGACTTCGACGTTGACACCAGAGGAACGCCGGAAGCGCGATCTTGAGGCAGATCGTCTGCGGAAGCGGAAGTCGCGCGAGGCAGACCACAAGCAACTCGTCGCAGCGGGAACTCCTCCCAAGCGCGGTCGACCGCCGAAGAACCGAGCGGGCAGCTTGGGTGTCGCCGCTTAGCCTTGAGTTTCCACAGCATCCAAATGTGGCCTCGCATACAGGTTCATCCGCACTTTCGGTGCTGGCGAGCCTCCGTACGGCCAAGCTCTACGGGTCGATCTCAGGCGGTATGGAGGACGCGCTGGCGCAGAAGATCGAACTTCGCGCGGCCGTACATGCTCCGCTTGATCAGTTTGAGGCGGTTGACCTGTCCCTCGACGGGGCCGTTGCTCCAGGGCTCAACGATGGCCGCGCGTACGGCAGCCTCGTCCTGTCGGAGCCCGGTGACGAAGCCGCCGAGATCGGTCGTGCCTGCGGCCTCAAGCCAAGGCGTCAGTCCTGCCGGATCTCCTTTGCGCAGGAGATCGGCGAAGGCCCGCACATTCTCGACGGCTTGCCTGAGCTTCGGGGCAGCGACGCAGAGTGCGTCGGTGAAGGCGCGATCCTCCGGCAGTAGCGTCGCCGGATCGCCGGTCAGCCATCGGGTAATGCGCCGTGTTGAGGGGATCCGAGCGGACGCCGGTCTGACCGGCGCCCCTGATCGCTGCCGCCCAACCCAGCGTCGGACGATGTCGTAGCCGCCCGTGAAGCCCTGGGCGCGCAGTTCGCGATGGAGAACGGTCGCGCTTCGCTCGCCCTCCTGCCAACGTGTCTCGACGAAGGGGAGATGACGGTCGAGCCGGCTCGGACCTGGGGCTCGGCGGTAGGGCATGAAGCGGCCAGCTCGGACCCAACGGCGCACGGCGTTGCGGGATGCGCCGATACGGCGGGCGATCTCCTTGGTCGGCATCCCTTCGCCGTGGAAGCGCAAGGCTGTCTCGCAGCGGTCGCACCGCGGGTTATGCACCTCCGACGTCGGCGCGCTCTCCGTCGCATCGTGGCCATCGGACGAGGCATGCACGAGGCGATGCGCCACGTCTCGGATCTCGGACTGGTGCCGCTCGACGATGCCGCGCATCGCCTCGGAAGCATTGACCAACAGGTGCCAGCGATCGGCGACCTGCGTCGCCGTCGGTGCACCCGTCCGCGCGGCCTCGGCGTAGGGCCCTGAACGGTCGCGGCAGATGACGGTCACGCTCGGATGGGCAGCGAGCCAATCCCGCACCGGTGCCGACGAGCGGCCGGGAAGCAGGTCGATGACGCGCCGCCGTTCCAGGTCGCAGACGATGGTGCTGTAGATGCGGCCGCGCCGCCAAGCCCAGTCATCGATGCCGACCACGCGTGGCGGTGGAGACGGATGGATCCCTCGATGACGAATCAAGCGCAGGACGGTGTCGCCGCTGATCGGCATCGCCAATCGTCGCGACAGACGGGCACCGGGCTCACCGCCCAGCACCATGCCGATATCGGTCTGTGCCTCGGCCAACCGTTGGCTGCGACGTGCCTTGCGCACAGCCAGCCCCGGTACGCGTTCGACGAAGATCCGCCCTGGGCAGTGGCTGCAGCGGAAGCGGCGGACCCTCAGGCGCCACGTCACAGCCCGGTCCTGCCACGGCAGGTCCTTGAGGGTTCGCTGATAGGTGCTGTGCATCCGCGTCGAGGGTCGTCCGCAACTCGGACAGGTGGCATCGACCGTGGTGGTGTGAGCGGTGATCAGCAGCCCGCGCGGGTCCAGCGTCAGATCATCGACGTGAACACCGTCCGGGACCGACGGCATTGACGGGTTGGAGATCGGCATCGTGCTGCCCTCGGGCCACAACGCTGATCAACGCCTGAGCCACCCGCCAGCACCGAAAGTGCGGATGAACCCGCATACAGACCCTCCTGCAATAGGATTGGGGATGTAGCTGCTAGCAAGCACACGAGGAGAGGCTCGAGGTACTGACGACCAGCGAAGTCTAACGCTTGCATCGAGAGAGGCCGCGCGTTCGTGTGCGCAACGGGCGATTGAGGGCACCTTTGTCCACCTGGACGGCTGTAGAGCAGGGGCAGCCGGATCGAGCAAGGCGACGTTGTGAACATAAAAATATTGCAGCCTCTCTCGTGCCGCCGCTAACGTCAGCAGGCCGGTAATCACCTCCCAACCCCGCGCCGGCTTCATTGTTTAACACATTTACAAGGCAGAAAATACGATGACCAACACAACCGTTCACGTTTTTGTCTCGACCTGTCCCTACGAGCGCATCGCAGAGTTTGGGTATAAACTTCGCAGGTTCGCGGAGATGCGTCCGAATACGGGGCTCACGTGGTCTGAGGCTGACGACGAGGGGTATAACGAGGCTCGGGAAGCCAACGACGATCTGAATCTCGAGGATCATGAGGACGACTTGGGAAATTCTAGGGACCCGAACTGGGTTCTGTTCGCTGTGCGGTTCCGAGACGAAGCTGACGCGGATGCCTATCGCGCCTGGGTGGCGGAGGGGTCCCCGACACAACCCCACCGTCCAACATGCATCTCCGATGATCCGGCGGTTCGTGGTGCAGGCGATCGTATCTAGAGCGTGTTATGAACCTGTTATGAGTCGTCCAGCCTGTTTGAGCATGAGACAGACGAATGCGACCATGTGAAGACCTGCCAGCGTGCTGGCATAACGCTCGTAATCTTTGACCAGGCGCCGACAGCGCGTCGCCCAGGC
>NZ_JAKSYK010000200.1:0-30359 GCF_022829425.1 Methylobacterium sp. J-072
CCGGCAGGCCGGGGCCGTTGTCGGTCACCAGGATGGTCACCCGGCCGGGCTCGTCGCGGCTGGCGGCGACCCGCACCTCGGCGTCTGGCACCCCGGCGCCGTCGAGCGCCTGGACCGCGTTGCGGACGAGGTTGGCGAGCGCCCGGGCGAGCTGCTCCGGATCGGCCTGCACGCGGCATTCGCCAGGCTCGACGACGACGCGGACGGCACCGGACGCGAGCGCGGCGAGATCCGGCAATTCCGCGAAGAGGGGCGCCAGCGGCGTGGCGCTCAGCTTCGGCGCGCGCTCGGAAACGCGCCCGTAGGCCAGGCTCGCTTCGCAGAACCGGATCGCCCGGGCGATGGCCGCCACCAGCCGCGGGGCCACCCGCTGGACCATCGGGTCGGCGGTGTCCTCCAAACGATCGCCCAGCAGTTGCGCGCCGGTCAGCAGGTTGCGCAGCTCGTGGCTGATCTTGCTCACCGCGAGCCCCAGCTCGGCGAGCCGCCGCTTCTGGCGGAGCTGCTCGGCCAGGATCCGCTGCATCCGGCCCAGCGCCAGCTCGGCCTGGCCAATCTCGTCGCGGCGGCGGGACGGCGCGATGATCCGGCCGGCATCCTCCGGGTTCTCGGCGAAGGCGGTGATGCTGGTGGCGAGCCGCCGCACCGGGCGCACGATCAGCACTTGCAGGACCACGAAGACCAGCCCGGCCGCGGAGGCCGCGATGATCAGCGACGACACCAGCAGCCGGAGCGCGTAGTCGATCATGGCGGCGCGGAGCGGCGCCTCGTCGAGCAGGATCTCGACCCGGTCGAAGCCGATCCCGCCCTCTCCGATCACCCGGATCGGATCGCGAACCGGCGCCACCAGGGTCCGCCAGGCGCCCCGGATGGTCGACAGGGCGGTGACGTCGCGCAGGTCGACGGTGTCGGAGACCGTCTCGGGCACCGGCTCGATGGCGAGCAGCCGCTGGGCGCCGCCGCCGCGCACCGCGATCGCCCGGGCATTGACCCCGGCGAGCAGCCGGCTCTCCAGCGCCTCCGAGACCGGCTCGCCGGTGCGGCCGTCGAGGACCAAGGCGGCAACCTGCGCGGCCGCGACCCGGTCGGACATCCACTCGATCCGGTAATTGGCCACGGCCGGCACGTAGGTCAGCACCTCGGCCACCACCACGAAGGCGACGGTGACGAGGAACAGCCGCCCGGACAGGCCGAGCCGCGCCGGGCGCCGATCGGGCACCTCGCGCGACGCAGCGGCCGCCGGAGCCGCGACCGTATCGGATTCGACGGCCACGCCCATCACGCTCCGGACCGGCATCGCGGACCGAGATCGGCGGGGCGAAGATCGTAAAAGCTCGAGCCGTTTCCGGCCTTCGCGCAGGACATGGTCGTGACGCCATCGTTTCGAAGGCGAGACGACAGGGGCCGTCCCGCGCGCACTATACGAGCACGACGGGGCCAGAGTTGCATGTACCTTAGAGCACCTCGAAATTCGTCCCTGGCCGGGAGTGCTGAGCGGACGGCGCCCCGCGCCGTCCTTGCGCGCGCGGCGCGGCAAACCGAGGACGCGCCCCGTTCCAGGATCGCGCCAACCTTGGTTGTGAACGCGATCCGCCTGGGCGTTGGGTGGCTGCTTTCGACCGAGACCGTGTGAGGACACCGTTTTTGCTGACGCCGGTCGCACACGAGAGGTTGGATCACAGATCGAAGCGACGGCCCTCAGGCCAGGCTGGCCGCGATCAGCGGATCGACCCCGAAGATCTGGATCCTCCGCTTCATGGAAGCCAGAACGTGGAGGCTCATCTCGGTCCTGACCTTGGCCAAGGTCAGGGGCATGACGTGGGTCGCTCCTATCCCCTTCGGCGGCCCTCGAAGGAGGGCTCCAGAGATCGCAGCGCTATCTGGAGCCCTCCTTCGAGGGCGCCGCTCTGCGACGCCACCTCAGGATGAGGGGGTTGGTGGGAGGAGCGGCGAGGTCCCAGAAAATCAAAAAAACGCCTGCAGCCCCGTCTGGGCCCGTCCCAAAATCAGCGCGTGGACATCGTGGGTGCCCTCGTAGGTGTTGACCGTCTCGAGGTTCTGGGCGTGGCGCATCACGTGGTACTCACCCATGATGCCGTTGCCACCGTGCATGTCGCGGGCGGTGCGGGCGATGTCGAGGGCCTTGCCGCAATTGTTGCGCTTGATCAGCGAGATCATCTCGGGGGCCATCTTGCCCTCGTCCATCAGCCGGCCGACCCGCAGCGAGGCCTGGAGGCCGAGGGTGATCTCGGTCTGCATGTCGGCGAGCTTTTTCTGGACCAGTTGCGTCTGGGCGAGGGGACGGCCGAACTGCTTGCGCTCCAGGGTGTAATTGCGCGCCCGATGCCAGCAATCCTCGGCCGCGCCCATCGCGCCCCAGGAGATGCCGTAGCGCGCCCGGTTGAGGCAGCCGAACGGACCTTTGAGACCGGAGACGTTGGGCAGCAGCGCGTCCTCGCCGACCTCGACGCCCTCCATGACGATCTCGCCGGTGGTGGAGGCGCGCAAGGACAGCTTGCCCTTCAGGGTCGGGGCGGAGAGGCCCTTCATGCCCTTCTCGAGGACGAAGCCGCGGATCGCGCCCTCGTGCGCGTCCGATTTCGCCCAGACCACGAACACGTCCGCGAAGGGGGCGTTGGAGATCCACATCTTGGCGCCCGAGATCCGGTAGCCGCCGTCGATCTTTTCCGCCTTGGTCTTCATGCCGGCGGGATCGGAGCCGGCATCCGGCTCGGTCAGGCCGAAGCAGCCGATCCACTCGCCGGACGCGAGCTTCGGCAGGAATTTCTGGCGCTGTTCCTCCGAGCCGTAGGCGTGGATCGGGTACATGACGAGGGAGGATTGCACGCTCATCATCGAGCGGTAGCCGGAATCCACCGCCTCGACGGCCCGCGCCACCAGCCCGTAGGCGACGTAGGAGGCGCCGGCGCAGCCGTATTCCTCCGGCAGGGTCACGCCGAGCAGCCCGAGTTCGCCCATCTTCCGGAACAGGCCGGGATCGGTCTTCTCCTCGGCATAGGCCTCGACGATGCCGGGGAGGAGTTGCTCCTGCGCAAAGCTCTGGGCCGCGTCGCGGATCGCCCGCTCGTCCTCGGTGAGCTGGTCCTCCAGCAAGAACGGATCCTCCCAGACGAAGCGCGCCGAGGCCGGGGCCGACGGGGAGGCGCTGCCCGGGGGGCGCATCGGAGCGTTCATGGGATTTCCTCGCCTACAGGATGCGGCGGGCTTCGGCCCCGCGCTTGGCGTCACCCTAGACCCGCACGGCCTGCGGTCCAACGCGCCCGGTGACGCTGGGCTCCGAGCGTCACGCCCGGCCGAGCAGCATCAGCCAGCCGAGGGTCGTCAGCGGCGCCAGCAGCGTCGAGACCAGCACGGAGGCCGCGACCATCCCGGTCTCGGTCCGGTAGCGGGCGGCGAGCAGGTAGGCGTTGATTCCCACTGGCATGGCGGCGAACAGGGTGGCGACGCCCGCGTAAGCCGTCGGCATCTTGAAGACGTGGAAGGCGAGCACCCACACGGCCAGCGGGTGCAGCAGGTTCTTCAAGCACGCGATCACCAGCGCGCCCTTGAGGTCGAACAGCACCCGGTAGCGCTTGAGGCCGGCACCGAGGGCCACCAGCGCGCAGGTCGAGGCGGTGCCGGCAAACGCGTCGATCAGGGATTTGGGGATCCCGGTCGGGGTGAGGCCGGTGCTCTTCATCGCCATGCCGATGAGCAGGGCCACGAAGATCGGGTTCTTCAGCAGCACCAGGGCGAGGCCGCGGATCCGGGCCAGGACCGGCAGGCCGGAATCGGATTCGCTCAGGAAGGTGGCGCAGCCCATCATCAGCGGCAGGTGGACGGCGAGCAGCATGAACAGCGGGAAGGCGCCGTCCTCGCCATAGGCCTGGAGGATCATCGGCACGCCGACGAACACGGTGTTCGATTGGCTCGCCGCGAAGCCGTGCAGGATCGCGCCGCGCCGCTCGATCCCGGCACGGCGCCGGGCGATCAGCGTGCCCACGAACCAGGACAGGCCGGCCCCGCCGAAATACGAGATCCAGTAGCTCCAGGCGACCTCGCCATTCATCCCCGGTCGGGTCAGCGTGGCGATGATCAGGGCCGGCACTGCGACCGCGAACACGTATTCCGAGAGGCCGTCGCTCACCTTATCGGACAGGAGCCCGGTGAGCGCCGCGCCCCAGCCGATCAGGACGATCCCGAAGATCGGGGCGATGATGGCGAGGGCGTTCACGAAACCGGCGGGGATGGGGGTTAGAAGGGGCGCGTTCAGGCGCATAGCATGGCGGCGCAGGCGTTTGCGCAGATTTGCGGAGCATCCGGGGCATGCCACGAGACAGCGAAGCCGAAATTCATCGGGCTGCCGCGGGCGGCTACGACGCACAGGCGGCCGCCTACGTTACCGGCCGGCCTGATTACCCCGAGGCCGTGGCGGATTGGCTCGCCACGGATCTGGATCTCCGCCCGGGTCGTTCCGTGCTCGATCTCGGATCGGGTACCGGCAAATTCCTGCCCTACCTGCGGGCGACCGGCGCGACGACCGTGGCGGTGGAGCCGGTCGCGGCGATGCGCGCGCAACTCGCGATCCAGCATCCCGACATGGTCGTGTATGCGGGGACCGCGGAGTCCATCCCGCTGGACTCGGACAGCATCGACGCGGTCGTCTGCGCCCAATCCTTCCACTGGTTCGCCAATGCCGGTGCGCTTGCCGAGATCGCCCGGGTCCTGCGCCCCGGCGGCCGGCTCGGTCTGATCTGGAACGTGCGCGACGAGTCGGTACCCTGGGTCGCGGCCCTGTCACGGATCACGGATCCCCACGAAGGCGGCGCGCCGCGCTACCGCACCGGCGCGTGGCGGACTTTATTTCCTGCTCCCGGCTTCGGCCCCCTGCGCGAACGCCGCTGGCCGCATGCGCATCGCGGGACGCCGGAAGCCGTGATCGTCGACCGCACCCTTACGGTGAGCTTCGTCGCGGCGATGCCGGATCCGGAGCGCGCCGGCATCGCCGCGGCGGTGCGGGCGCTCGTCGCCGACACCGCCGAACTCGCCGGCAAGGATGTCGTCTCGTTCCCCTACGTGACGGCGGCGTTCAGCTGCGTCCGATCCTGACGCCGGATGGCGTTGCCGCGGCCTACTTGTTCTCCAGAACCTCGATCGGGTTCGTGCGCTGGCTGGCGGGCGGCTCCTTGGTGAGGTTGGCGCCGCCCTCCCGCTGCGCCTTGACGTCCTTCGGCGCACCCGGGCCGCCGACCGCCGCGCCGCCCTGACCGGACTGGGTCGGCACGGAGCCGGAGGCCAGTTCCAGGCAGGTCACCATCTCGACATAGGACGGGTAGCCGCCGGCCTTGAACTGGCTTTCGCACTGGCGCTTGGCCGCGGAGGTGTAGCTGCCCCAGTGGTTCTCGGCCTCGCGCTTGGCCTCCCGCTCGGAGCGGAGGCAGCCGTCGTAATTGGCCTGGTCGCTGATCGAGGTGTTGGCGACCTGCGCCGACTTGCAGGTCGTCTCCACGTCGAGGTTCGGCACCGTGTCGGCCCGGGCGGATCCGGAGGCGAGGGCCAGGAGCGCGAGCGCCCCGGGGACGGAGGCACGGAAGGGGACGGGCATGGTCGTGAGGCTCGCGGTCTGTGGCGATGGTCGCCGGCGGATTTGCCGGCACAACGCGCCAGGACGGCGTTCGGCACCACGTGGCGCCTGCGTCAGGCTCCGTGCGCGCCGCGCAGCGCCTGGTCGAGGTCGCCGTACAGGTCCTCGGTATCCTCGATCCCGGTGGACAGGCGCAGCAGGTCCGGCGGGCAGGGGCTGCCCGGACCCTCCACGGAGGCCCGGTGCTCGATCAGGCTCTCGACGCCGCCGAGCGAGGTCGCGCGCTTCCACAGTCGCACCCGCGCCGCGGTGGCGATCGCCCCGGCCTCGCCGCCAGCGACCCGGATCGACAGCATGAAGCCGAAGCCGTCCTGCATCTGTCGGCGCGCCACCGCGTGCCCGGGGTCGTCGGGGAGGCCCGGATAGAGGACATGGCTTACATGCGGATGCCCGCTTAGGCGCTCGGCGAGCCGCAGGGCGCCGGCCGATTGCGCCGCCGCCCGCAGGTGCAAGGTCCGCAGCGAGCGCATCAGCAGATAAGCCTCGAACGGCCCCAAAATCCCGCCGCTGCCGGCGCGGATGCCCCGGATCCGCTCCCAGAACGCGTCCGCCCTGACGCCGGCCAGTACGCCCGCCACCACGTCGGAATGCCCGTTCAGGATCTTGGTACCCGAATGCATCACGATGTCGGCGCCGAGTTCCAGCGGGCGGGTATGGACCGGCGAGGCCGCGGTGGAATCGACCGCCAGCCGCGCCCCGGCGGCGTGGGCGATCTCGGCGGCGGCCGCGATGTCGGTGACCGTCCAGAGCGGGTTGCCGGGGGTCTCGATCCAGACGAGCTTGGTCCGGCCGGGCTCGATCGCGGCGCGCAGGGCGGCGGTGTCGTCGGTATCCACGAAGGTCAGGCCCAGTCCGCGTCGGGGCGCCTCCTCGCGCAGCCAGCGCTTGAGCGCCCAGTACATGACGGTGCCGGCGACGACGTGGTCGCCGGGCTCCAGGGCACCGAACACGGCGGTGGCCGCCGCCATCCCGGAACCGAACAGCAGGGCGCCGGCCTGCGCGCCCTCCAGCATCGCCAGGACGGCCTCGGCCTCGCGGACCGTGGCGTTGTCGGGCCGGGCGTAGCAGTAGCCCGAGCTGTAGCCGTTGTCGGGATCGCGGATGAAGGTGGTGGACAGGTGGAGCGGCATCACCACCGCGCGGGTCTCGGGCTCGATCCGGCCCATGGCCTGCGCCGCGAGGCTGCGGCGGGACAACCCGGTCGGCATACCGTTGCCGGTATCCGTATGCCGGTGAGGCGCGTTAGGGTCTGACATCTGGCAATTCCGGCGGATGGAAGCAGGCGCGTGCCACGGCGCACGGGCCCCTGCAACCTGCGCCTCGACCCTGGATCCTCTTGCCCGAAGGCCGGCATCCATCGTTCGGGATGATGCTTGAGCGGAGAACGACCGACGATGCTTGCCGCGACACAAGTCCCCGTAGGTCCGGCCCTGCCACGCTGGCTACGGCTGGCGGCCGCGATCGTGCCGGTGATGATCACCGCTTCGATCGGGTCGGCCGCGACCCAGGCCGAGATCCCGGGCTGGTATGCGGGCCTGAACAAGCCGTTCTTCAACCCGCCGAACTGGGTTTTTCCGGTGGCCTGGACCCTGCTCTACACCATGATCGCCGTCGCGCTGTGGCGGCTGCTCGGGGCGATGCCCCGCACCGGGCCGAGCCGCGAGGCCTGGTGGCTGGCGCTCGCCGCCTTCCTGGTCCAGATCGTCCTCAACGCCGCCTGGACGCCGGTGTTCTTCACCGCCCACGCGATCGGCACCGGGCTGATCGTGGTGGCGATGCTGCTGGTCATGGTGCTGTGGACGATCCGCCTGTCCTGGCGGTTCGATCGGCTCGCGGCCTGGCTGCTCGTGCCCTACGCCGCCTGGGTCGCCTTCGCGACGCTGCTCAACGCCGCGATCTTGCGGTTGAATTGAGGGGCAGAGGAGCTGCGCAGGGCCCGCTCAGTCGAGATTTCCCACCCACGCCCTCATCCTGAGGTGCCCGGCGATCGAAGATCGTTGGGCCTCGAAGGAGCCCTCCAGATGCCGCTGCGATCCCTGGAGGGCTCCTTCGAGGGCTTCGCTACGCTACGCCACCTCAGGATGAGGGCGTGGGTGGGATGATCGTCGGGCTTCAGCGTCGATCGCGCGCGGTGGTGAGCCGGCGCGGGTCAACTGGTCCCGCCACTCGTCGTCTCGTCGCCCGCCGGCTTGCCGTCGTCCCGGGCGCGGTGGAGCATGAAGATCGCCAGCACCATCGTGAGGATCAGGCCGGCCAGCACGCCAAGCTCGATCATCGAGGCGTTGAACAGGGCCTGCTTCTCCGGTGACCAGTCCTTGGCGTGGGTGATCTCCGAGGATTGCAGCGTGATCACCAGCACCCGCCGGATCGAGGCGATCAGGCCGACGATCAGGAACGGCTCGCAGGTCAGCTTGCCCGACCGCATCGAGACCCGCACCGTGTGCAGGATCTCGATCAGCATCAGCAGGAACAGCAGCCGGTCGATCACCTCCAGGATCTTCTCGGCGCCCCCGAGCGCCCGCAGGGCGTCCCAGGTCAGCCCGGCGGCGTCGATCAGCGCGGTGAGCGCGGTGATCGCCAGGAGCAGGCCCAGCGCGGCGTAGATCGTGTGCTCGGTGTGGAGGAAGATCCCGCTGGCGATCCGCGTCAGGGGCCCCTGCTGTTCGTCGTCCCTGTCGGCCATCGTGCAACGTCCCCCGGTGAAGCCATGACGAAGTTAGAACGTCGTTCCGAGTCCAGTATCCGGAACAATGTACGAAGCTTTATAGGTGCGTCGTTTTCTTTCGGAATTTGGTCATTGGCCGTCTCCATGGCCCTTCGGAGCCTGATGAGTCGGTCTTTCCCATCCTCGACCTCATCCTGAGGCGACGCAGCGAAGCGGAGCCCTCGAAGGAGCCCTCCAGCCGGCCGCGCGATCCCTGGAGGGCTCCTTCGAGGCCCAGCGATCTTCGATCGCCGGACGCCTCAGGATGAGGGGAGAGGTTGGGATCGCCGTCGATCGGAACCGTTAGGCCACTGCGACCGCGCGCTTGAGCAAGGTCTCAGTGGAAGAACGGCAGCGCATGCGGCGCCAGGTAGCCGAAGCCGAGGAGCGCCGCACCGGCGAGTCCCAAAAAACCGCCGGCGAAGACCAGGATGGCGATGCCGGTGATGACCTCGGCCGAGGCCAGGACGATGCCGATCTGGAAGGCGGCCGAGGCCAATTCGTAATGGTGGTAGCGCAGCAGCGACAGGTCGCGGCGCTCCTCGGAGGCCCGGGCCTTGGCGGTCAGCTCCTTGCGGCCCTCACCGGTGGCGGGCTCTGATTCCCAGCGCGCCAGGGTCTTGGCCCACTCGGCGCGCTTGGCCGCGATCGCGTCCTGGTTCGGGCCGGGCGGCACCAGGGCCAGGGCTTCGTCAGCGGTCTTGAGCACCGTCGAGCGGATCGTGCGCGCCTGGAAATACGCCCACTGGTTGGCGGCCTCGACGTTGGAGCCGATGGAATCTGTCTGGGCCGCCTTGCCCAGCGTTTCGCTGAAGGCGAGGAACAAAGCCAGGATCGAGATCAGCAGCGCCACGCGCTTGTTCGAGCCCTCGATCGCTCCGTGACCACCCGACATGGTTTCCCGATTCCCCGTTGATTCGTCGGGCGCGACTCACAGCCCATCCGGGCCCGGCGCGCAATGCCGCGGCGCCCGCCCGAGCCCTATTCCGCGGCGATCCGCGGCGGCAGCCCCCGGCCGTCATTGGCCGGATGCCGCGCCTCGCTGTAGCCCGGCTCGTCCTGCGGGTCGTCCCGCTCGCCGACGAACCGGCCGAACAGACGCCCGAGCAGACGCGAGAGATCGTCCATCAGCACGAAGATCGCCGGCACGAACACCAGCGACAGCACGGTCGAGACGATCAGGCCGCCGATCACCGCCACCGCCATGGGCGCGCGGAACTCGCCGCCGATGCCGAACGCCATCGCGGACGGCACCATGCCGGCGGCCATCGCGATGGTGGTCATCACGATCGGCCGCGCCCGCTTGCGGCCGGCATCGACGATCGCGGTGGTGCGGTCGACCCCGGCATGGATCTGCTCGACCGCGAAGTCGACCAGCATGATCGCGTTCTTGGTGACCACGCCCATGAGCATCAGGATGCCGATCACCACCGGCATCGAGATCGGCATGTGGCAGATCAAGAGCGCCAGGATCGCGCCGCCGATGGAGAGGGGCAGCGAGAACAGGATGGTAAGCGGCTGGAGGAAGTTGCCGAACAGCAGGATCAGCACGCCGAACACCATCATCAGGCCGGCGCCCATGGCCAGCGCGAAGCCCTCGAACACCTCGCCCATCACCTCGGCGTCGCCGGTCTGGCTGATCGTGACCCCGGGCGGCAGGTTCTTGGCGGTGGGCAGGTTCATCACCTGCTTGATCAACTCGCCAAGGGCGTCGGTGCCCTGCATGTCGCCCTCGATGGCGACGCGCACGGCGCGGTCGTAGCGGTCGATACCGGTGGGGCCCTGGCCGAGGCTGACATCGGCCACCGTCGCCAGCGGCACCGCGGCGCCGCCCTTCACCGGGACCTTCAGGGTCTCGAGCTCCGAGAGCCGACCGCGCAGGCTCTCGGGCAGCTGCACCCGGATCGGCACCTGCCGGTCGGTGGCGTTGAACTTGGCGAGGTTCATGCCGATGTCGCCGATCGTCCCGACCCGGACGGTCTCGGCGATCGTGTCGGTGGAGACGCCGAGATCGGCCGCGACCCCGGGCTTGGGGCGGATGCGGATCTCGGTGCGGTCGAGCGGCGCCGTCGACATGACGTTGACGAGGTGCGGGATCTGCGCCGCCTCCCGCTGGAGCTTGGCGGCGACATCGGCCACCACGGCCTTGTCGGGGCCGGCGATGATCAGCGCCATGTCGCGCTGGCCGCTCTCGCGCAGGGCCCAGAAGCGGATATCCGGCTCCTCGCGCAGGATCTCGGCGACTTCGGCGTCGACCTGCTTCTGGGTGCGCGCGCGGGTGTTCTTTGGCGTGAGGTTGATGGTCAGCGTCGCGAGCCGCACCTCCTTCTTGCCGGGCAATTGCCGGCCGCCATCCACGAACACGCTCTTCACCTCGGGCAGCGCCCGGATTTTCTGTTCGATCGTGTCGCTGAGCTTCACGGTATCCGGAAGGCGGGCGCCCGGGGGCAGTTCCAGCACGAACAGGGTGCGGGCCTGGTCCTCGGCCGGCAGGAAGCCCGCCGGCAGCAGGCCCGTGGAGGCGATGGAGGCGGCAAAGCAGGCGATGCCGAGGATCAGCGTGATGAACTTGTGCCGCACCGACCACGCCACCAGCCGCGTGTAGCCGCGCATCACGATCCCGTCCGTCGTATGGTCGGGGCCGTGGTCGCGCAGGAAATAGGCGGCGAGCAGCGGCGTGATCAGCCGCGCCACCAGCAGCGACATGAACACGGCGGCCGCGATCGTCAGGCCGAACTGCTTGAAATACTGGCCGGCGATGCCGCCCATGAACGAGACCGGCGAGAAGATCGCGATGATCGTCGCCGTGATGGCGATGACCGCGAGCCCGATCTCGTCGGCGGCCTCGAGCGAGGCGCGGTAGGGCGATTTGCCCATCCGCATGTGCCGGACGATGTTCTCGATCTCCACGATCGCGTCGTCCACCAGGATGCCGGTGACCAGCGTGATCGCCAGCAGGCTCACGGCGTTGAGCGAGAAGCCGAGCGCGCTCATCACCCAGAAGGTCGGCAGCACCGAGAGCGGCAGCGCCACCGCGGCGATCAGCGTCGCCCGCCAGTCGCGCAGGAACAGCAGCACCACGATGACCGCCAGCGCCGCGCCTTCGATCAGGCCCATCATGGCCGAGTGGTAATTGCCGATGGTGTTGACGACGCTGGTGTCGATCAGGTCGAAGCGCACGTCCGGGTTGGCCGCGTGGAGCGCGGCGATCTTCTTGGCGACCCCCACCGAGACGTCGGCATCGCTGGCGCCGCTCGCCCGGGAGACCGCGAAGGCCACCACCGGCTCGCCGTTGAAACGCGCGAAGGTGCGCGGCTCCTCGGCGGTGTCCGACAGGGTCGCCAACTCGTCGAGGCGGACCTTGCGGTTGCCCGGCACCACGATCGAGGTCTGGGCAAGCGTATCGAGGCTCGCCGAGGCGGCGAGCGCCCGGATCGATTGCTCCTGCCCGCCGACCTCGCCGCGGCCGCCGGCCATGTCGGCCGAGGTCAGGCGCAGCTGCCGGTTCACGTCCGCCGCGGTGATGCCGAGCGCCAGCAGCCGGTCGGGCTTCAGGGTGACGCGGATCTCCCGGGCGACGCCGCCCAGGCGCTCGACGCCGCCGACGCCCTTCACGCTCTGCAGGCCCCGGGCGACCACGTCGTCCACGAACCACGACAGGTCCTCGGGCGTCATGGCGGGCGCGGAGGCGCCGTAGATCATGATCGGCAGGCCTGCGATCTCGACCCGGGAGACAATCGGCTCGTCGATGGTCCGCGGCAGGTTCTGGCGGATCTTGGCGATGGCGTCCTTGACGTCGTTGGTCGCTCGATCCTGGTTCACCTCCAGGCGGAACTCGATGGTCGTGGTCGAGGTGCCCTCGGTGATGGTCGAGAGGATGTGCTTGACGCCCTTCACCCCGGCGACCGAGTCCTCGACCCACTTGGTGACCTGGGTCTGCAACTCGGCCGGTGCCGCGCCCGACTGGGTGATCGTCACCGAGACGATCGGGATGTCGATATTCGGGAAGCGGGTGATCGGCAGGGCGCGGAAGCTCACAAGCCCCAGGATCATCAGGACCAGGAACAGCACCACCGAGGGCAGCGGCTTCCGGATCGCCCAGGCGGAGACGTTGAGGCGCATGTCTCTGGTCCTACCGCGGGGCCGCGTCGGCCATGGGCGGGCTCGCGGGGGCGCTCATGGGCGTGTTGCCGGCCGGCCGAGCCACTGCGCGCACCCGGTCACCGTCGCGCAAGAAGCTGCCGGCCCGCGCCACGACGCTCTCGCCGGCCGCGACGCCGGAGCGGAGTTCCGTATAGCCGTCGGACGACAGGCCCGAGGTAACGGCGCGCGCCTCGACGCGCCCGTCCTTCGCCACCAGGACGCTGGCCCGGCCGTCCGCCGCGTAGAGCAGGCTGGAGACCGGCACTGCGATGCCCTCCCGGCGCGCCACCTCGACGGTGCCGCGGGCGAAGGCGCCGATGCGCAGGGCCGGATCATCGGAGAGGCGGATGCGGACCTTGCCGAGCCGGGTCGCCCGGTCGACCTCCGGGTAGACCCGGCGCACCTTGCCGCGCAATTGGCGGCCGTCGTCGAGATCGAGGTTTGCCGGGTCGCCCACCGTGATGCGGGCGAGCGAGGTCTCCGGCACCTCGCCTTCCAGCTCGATCTCGCCGCGGGCGATCAGCCGGAACAGGGGTTCCCCCGCCGAGGTGACCGAGGCGCCGACCCGGGCTGTGCGGCGGTTGACGATGCCGGCCTCCGGGGCGCGGATGTCGGTGCGGGCGCGGCGCAGGGCGATCTCCGAGCCGGACGCCCGCGCGGTGGCGAGGTCGGCCTGAGCCGATTGCAAGCCGCCCTTGGCCGCGGCCAGGCGGCCCTCGGCCCCCTGTGCCGCCGAGACGCGCTGCTCCAGCACGGCCGCGGTGGCGTTGCCGGTCTTGGCGAGCGACTGGGCGCGCTCCAGCGCCTGCTTGGCCTCGACGTTGGCGGCCTCCGCCTGGACGATCTGGCTCCGGGCCTGGACGATCGCCGCCTCGGCCCGGGCGATGGCCGCGACGTTCGAGGCCTCCTGGGTGACGATCATCTCCTGCGACAGTTTCGCCAGCACTTGGCCCTTGGTGACCCGGTCACCCTCCTCGACCAGCAACTCGGTGATGCGCAGCCCCTCGACCTCCGGGGCGACCAGGATCTCGTCCCGGGGGACCAGCGTGCCGGTGACCACGGCGCGCTCCACGATCTCGCGGCGCTGGGCCGGGACCACGGTGACGGCCGGCGCGATGGCGGCAGCATCGGGGACGGCGGCGGTCTCGACGGCGCGGGCCGGCGCGGCGGCCAGGAGCACGAGCCCGCACAGGAGGGAGAGGCGGGACGCGCGCCCGGACGGGATCTGCAAAACGGAAGCCTCGCTGGCGGCCTTGTACGGGTCTTTCGTCTCCGTCGCTGGGTAGATCGGCGTTTTCATGGCGCAGGCATCCAGCGGTCGTGCCAGCATAGCGGCTTCGTGCGAGTCCGTCGCTGGACCTCGGGCCGCAGGTCGGGCGCAGATCAAAACAGCCCCGTTTTACCTCCTTCGACCTGCAACCGAGTGCTTAACACGCCGTTATGAGACTGAAGGTCTTCGTGCCATCGCGGAGGAATCAGTGAGCATCTTTCAGATCAAGCAGGCGACGAGCGGCGCCGTCCTCTGGACCGGCGCGGCCGACGACGAGAAGACGGCGCTCGACGCCATGGCCCGCGAAGCCGGGTATCGCGACTTCTCGGCCCTGCCGGACACGATCCGCGCCAGCGGGCTCGAAGCGGCCAAGCTGGATCTGATTTCTTAATTCGGCCGATTCTTGAGCCCCCTCATCCCGGCGTCCGTCCTCGAAGACGGGCGCCTTTTTTTATGCCTGGATTGCAACGGCCCTCACCGTCATTGCGAGCGCAGCGAAGCAACCCAGGGATCCGCCATGATCTGGGATCGCCCGCCGCACTGGGTCGCTTCGCTACGCTCGCGATGACGGAATGGTTTGATCGGCCGAGCGATGCCTTGGGAAACGGCGGCGTCTCAGGCGCGTCCGAGCTGCCGGACCAGCGCCTCGATCGTGGCTGCGCAGTCCGGGATCGCGCTAGGCCGGTGCAGGCCCGCGATCACCGATGGGTCGAGGGCCAGGCCGGCGCGGACCAGTCCGGGCCACGCCTCGGCTTCCGGCCAGCCCGGATGGACGATGGCGGCGCCGAGCCTGTGCAGGGCTTCTGCCTTCTCGGTCTGCTCGCCGTAGGCGCGCTCCTCCGGCAGGCACAGGAAGCGTTTGCCCTGTCCGGCGGCCAGCGCCACGAGGCCGTCGCCGCCGCCGCCGACCAGCAGGGCCGCCCGGGAGATCCGGGCTTCGACATCGTCGACCCAGCCGTGCAGGTGCAGGTTGTTCGGGATCTCGGCGGAGCCCGATACGGGGCCCAGCACGTGCCAGGGCCGGTCGGGCACGGCGCGGGACGCTGACGCGAGATCGGCGACATGGCCCCCCGCGCCGCCGCGGCCGAACACCACGACGATGGCGTCGCTCGCCTCCGCAGCCGTCTGAGCCGGCGCGCCGAGGAAGCCGGCATAGTGCGTCTTGGCGCGGATCCAGTCCGGCGCGCCGGCACCGTCGAGGGCCTCGGGGAAGGGCGCGAGCAGGCGCGCGGCGCTGCGGAAGGCTTCGCAATGCGGCCGGTCGGTCCGGGTGCCGGCGAGCCGCACCACCAGGGTCGGGACCGACAGGAGCCGGGCCAGCAGCGCGATCTCTACCGAGACGTCGACCACGATGAGGGCCGGGTCGGTCCGCCCGACCCATTCGGCGATGCGCGCCATCCGGGCGCGCACCCCCGGATGATTCAGGGGGGCGTAGTGCAGGGCCTCGGGCCGCTCCGCCTCGCCGTCCCGTCCGTCGAACTCCGATCCGCCGAGCGGGCGGTCGTCGGGCAGGTCGAGCACGTCCAGGCCGCTTGTGTCGAACTCGGCGAGGGTGCCGATCAGCGTGCAGGGCCGGGGCAGGGCGGCGGCGACCGCGCGGGCGCGCTGCAGGTGGCCCGCGCCCTGGTGGTGGACGTACCAGCCGATCCCGCGGGTCACGCGGCGTCCCGCAGCGACAGGGCGAGGGCGTCGAGGTCGGCGAGCGCCCGGTCGAGGGGGCATTCCTGGGCCGGTGGGCTGCGCGATTCGAGGATGCGGTCGGCCCGCTCCACGAAGGCGATGTCGTTGGGGCAATCGCGCAGGGCGGCCAACGCGTCGGCACTGAGCCCGAGCCGGGCGCAGGCCTCGGCCCGGGCCGGTCCGGCGAGGTGGAACGCCCGGCGCAGGGCGGCCCGGCGCAGCACCAGGGCCTGCCAATGCGCCGCCTCGGGCAGGAGGTACGGTTCGCCGGCCAGCACCCGGGCGCGGCGGGCCATCTCGGTGGCCATGCCGCCCGAGACCCGGCCCTGGTGCCGGGTCGAGACCATCACGCGCACATCCGGGCAGTGGCGCAGGCGGGCGCCGCTCTCCCGGAGCAGGCTGACGAAGGCATTGTCCTCACCGCAGGGGAGGGGCGGCAGCCCGCCGACCGCGCGGTAGAGCGCCACCGGAACGGCGAGGCTGGCGCCCGTATGGTCGCCGTGGCGCGGGGCCGGGTCGTGCGGCGGCGGGTCGAGGATGTCCTCCAGGCGCCGGACCCCGGCCCAGTAGCGCTCGATCCGCGCGTGCAACTCGGCGAGCCGCGGATCGGCGGCGCCGTCCGCGTCGATCACCAACCGGCCGCCGACGACGTCGGCCGCCCGCAGCGCCCGTAGGTTCGCCGCGACCCAGTCGGCCGGCAGGCGGGCATCGGCGTCGGTGGTGAGCAGGATCCCATCCGGGCCGGTCTCGGCGTCGAGCCAGTCGGCGCCGGAATTGAGCGCCATGCGCCGGGCGGTGCCGACATGCGCCTGCACGCCCTCAAGCGCCGCCTCGATCACCCGCAGGGCTACGGTCGCGAGAGCGCCCGATTCTTGAAGGACGCGGATCGCCGCCACCGTGCCGTCGGTGCAGTTGTTGGCGAGCACCACCACCCGCAGCGGCGCCTCGGCCGAAAAGCCGTCCTGCCGGGCCAGGGAGGCGAGCAGCAGCGGCAGCCGCTCCTCCTCGTTGCGCGCGGGGATGCAGACGACGCAGGGCCGGGCGATCGGGGCGGCGGTTGCGAGGGTCATAGCGGTTTTCCCAACCTCATCGTCGCGAACGCAAGACGCGGTGCAGTTCCCTTTTCCGCAAGGGCGCGGTCCCCGCGGATACGAGGGGCACACGTTCGCAGGCCGGGCGCGTCTCCAAGCTTCCGTGGGCGGTATGCTGCCTACACAACGCTTTGTTCAGGCTGCGATGGGCCCCCTCTCCCGTGCGGGAGAGGGTTGGGGTGAGGGACCAGGTCTTTCCGGAGAGGTCGCATCCCTCACCCTGTCCCTCTCCCGCACGGGAGAGGGGACCCGCGCCTTGTCCCGAAAGGTGTGAAGCCACTCGCCCTGCTGGGAGAGCGGTCCGCACTGCTTTCGTTTAAGCCCGCCCCCCGGCGACCCGCAGCGTCGGCCGGGCCCGCTCGGCGCAGCGCGCCATCACGGCATCGTAGGTTTCGAGATAGCGCTCGGTCATGGCGGCGGCGTCGTAGAGCGCCTCGGCGCGGTCGCGGCAGGCGCGGCGCGACAGGCCGGCCGCCTCGCGGATCGCCACCGACAGGTCGTGCGAATCGTCCGGCCGGGCCAGGCGTCCGCATTGCGCATCGAGGATGTCGGGCATCGCGCCTCGGCGGAAGGCGGCCACCGGCGTGCCGCAGGCCAAAGCCTCCGCGACCACCAGGCCGAACGGCTCTTCCCAGCGCGGCGAGACGATCGCCACCCGGGCGCGGCCGATGTGGTGCGCGAGGTCCCGGTGCGAGAGATGCCCGAGATGGGTCAGGTCCGGCCCGAGCCGGGGGGCGATCTCGGCCGCCCAGTAGCCGGGATTGAGCTTCGGCCCGGCGAATTGCAGCGGCAGCCCGGCCGCGCGGGCGGCGTCGATGGCGAGGTGGAGCCCCTTCTCGGGCACGATCCGGCCGGACCAGAACACGAAGGGCGGATCGTCGGGCGCATCGGAATACGCGAAGGTCGAGAGGTCGACGCCGTTATCGACCACCTGGGCGCCCGGCACGAGGGATTGCCATTCCTGGGCGAGGGACGGCGACACCGCCAGGAAGGCCATGTCGGGATCGGCCACCTCCACGCCCGAGACCAGGGCGTCGAAGGGCGGCGTGTGCAGCACCGTGACCCAGGGCAGCCCGAGCCGGGCGCTCAGCTGCAGGGGCAGGGCGTGCAGGGAATTGTTGTGCACGAGGTCGAAGCCGCCGGCCGCCACCATCTCCATCATGCGCCGGTAGGCGTCGTATTCGGCCGCGTCGATCGCTTCCTCGCGCTCGGGATCAGCCAGGGCGTCGCCGGTCGGGTCGCAGAGCATCACCGGATCGAGGGCCGGGTCCGAGCCGCGGCTGGCGAACAGGGTCACATCATGTCCGTGCCGCTTCAACGCCACGGTGAGGAGATGGGTGTGCATCTCCAGACCGCCGGCATAGGGCTGGCCGATCGGGTACTTCAGATGTGCCAGGACAGCGATCTTCACGCGCGCACCGAATCCGGTTGTGTGGGGATCTTTGCCGGCCGCAGCGGAGCGAGAGGATTTTCGTCCGCAGCGAGCATGGCGGGTATCATGCCCATCTTGTCTTCACCAAGCGTTGCGTCATCGAGGCCGGGAGCGACGACGGACGCAGCGCGTTCCCGACTACATAAGGGCCGCGGTCTGAACCGATGATGATCGAGACGACAGATCGACCATTCAGCCGGGTCCGCCATCCGGCCTGGGTGCGCCTGACCCACTGGACCGGCGCGGCTGCGACCCTGGCGCTGATGGTCAGCGGCACCGCGATCCTGCTGGCCCTGCCGAAGCTGTTCTGGGGCGAGACCGGGGCCAACGACGCGCCGGCCTGGATCACCCTCCCGCTGCCGGTGAACCTCGAGCAGACCGGCTGGGCGCGCAACCTTCATTTCCTGGCCGCCTGGATTTTCGTCCTGAACGGCGCCGCCTATCTGGGCCTCGCCCTGCTGCGCGGGCACCTGCGGCGGCGCCTGCTGCCGGAACCCGCCGAAATCCGGCCGCGGGCGCTTGCCGGCGAGATCCGGTCGCATCTGCGCTTGCGCGGCGGGGCGCCCCCCACCGGCCGCTACAACGCCCTCCAGAAGATCGCCTATCTGGTCGTCCTGCTGGGGCTGGCGCCGCTGATGCTGCTCACTGGCCTGACGATGTCGCCCGGCATCACCGCGGCCTGGCCGGAGCTGTTCAGCCTGTTCGGCGGCCGGCAATCGGCCCGGACGATCCACTTCCTGTCAGCCTTCGCGATGGTGGCGTTCCTGGCCATCCACATCTGGCAGGTGCTGGCCAACCGGCCGGTGGAACTCATGCGCGGCATGACCGTCGGACGGACCGGCAACGCGGAGGAGACCCGATGAGCGCTCTGACCCGACGCCGCCTGATCCTCGGGACCGCCGGCTTCGGCGCGGCCGGCCTCGTCGGCGGCTGCGAGCCCGGCGCGCCGCAGCTGCGCCCCAATCCCTACGGGTTGAGCGACTGGCTGACCTTCGCGGGGCAGCGCCTGCTGCTGGCGCGCCAGCCGCTCGCCCGGGAATTCGGACCCGAGGCGATCTCGGCGGTGTTCCCGACGATCAACACCACCGACCCGGACGACCCGGCCTATCGCCGCTCGAAGGCGCTGGGCTTCTCGGATTGGCGTCTGCCGGTCACCGGCCTCGTCGAGCGGCCCGGCGCGTTCTCGCTCGCCGAACTGAAGGCGATGCCGGCGCGCACGCAGATCACGCTCCATTCCTGCGAGCAGGGCTGGTCGGCGATCGGCCAGTGGACCGGCGTGCCGCTGTCCCAGGTGCTCGCCGCCGCCGGGATGCGCCCGGAGGCGCGCTACGTGGTGATCCGCAGCGTCGACGGCTGGTGGGACAGCTACGACCTGTTCGACGCCCTGCACCCGCAGACGATCCTGGCCTACGGCATGAACGGTGGCGACCTGCCGGTGGCCCACGGCGCCCCGGTTCGCCTGCGGGTGGAGCGCCAGCTCGGCTACAAGTCGTTGAAATACCTCGCCAGCATCGAGGCTGTGGACCGCGTCGACGGCATCGGCCACGGCCGCGGCAGCCTGGTCGCGGGCCTCGGATTCAGCTGGTACGCTGGCATCTGAGCCGCCCATCGCGCGGCGGGCAAGGGGACGGGGGCTTGGCGGCGATGGATCTCACGATCGGTCTGAGCACGTTCGCGGTCGGCGCAGCGGCGCTGGCGGTGATCACGCTGGCGGCCGGCGTGAAGATGATCCCGCAGGGCCACGTCTTCACGGTCGAGCGGTTCGGCCGCTACAACCGCACCCTCGAATCCGGCCTCGGCCTGATCATCCCGTTCGTCGAGCGCGTCGGCCGGCGGGTGAACGTGATGGAGCAGGTGATCGACGTCCCGAGCCAGCAGGCCTTCACTCGCGACAATGCCGGCGTCACCATCGACGCGGTGGTGTTCTACCTCGTGCTCGACGCGGCGCGGGCCTCCTACGAGGTCTCGAACCTCGACCTCGCCATGACTACCCTGACCATGACCAATATCCGCACCGTGGTCGGCTCGATGGATCTCGACCAGCTGCTCGCCCACCGGGACGAGATCAACGAGCGGCTGCTGCGGGTGCTGGACGCGGCGGCCGCGCCCTGGGGCGTGAAGATCAACCGCATCGAGATCAAGGACATCGTGCCCCCGGCCGACCTCGCCGGCGCCATGGCCCGGCAGATGAAGGCCGAGCGCGAGAAGCGCGCCTCGATCCTGGAGGCCGAGGGCCAGCGCGCCGCCGAGATCCTGCGCGCCGAGGGCCGCAAGCAATCGGCGATCCTGGAGGCGGAAGGCCGCCGCGAGGCCGCGTTCCGCGACGCCGAGGCCCGCGAGCGCTCCGCCGAGGCCGAGGCGGCGGCGACCGGGATGGTCAGCCGGGCGATCGCCGAGGGCGACATCGCGGCGGCGAACTTTTTGGTGGCGGAGAAATACGTCGACGCGGTGCGGGCGCTCGCCACCGCGCCGAACCAGCGCGTCGTGGTGGTGCCGATCGAGGCGGCGGCGCTGGCCGGCACGCTGGGCGGCATCGGCGAGCTCACCCGCGCGGTCTTCGGCGAGGCGAGCCCGCCCCGGCGCGCGGGTACGCCGCCCAACGTCGCGCCGCGGACCTGACCCGTGGCCGATCCGCTGGCGATCCTCGCGGCCCTCGGGCCGGCCTGGAGCTGGGTGATCGCCGGCCTCGTGCTGGCCGGTGCCGAGATCGTGGTGCCGGGGGTGTTCCTGATCTGGTTCGGCCTGGCGGCGCTGGCGACCGGCCTCGCCGCCGCGCTGATCCCGATCCCCTGGCAGGGCCAGACCCTGCTGTTCGCTGGCCTTGCCGTCGTCCTCGTCGGGCTCGCTACCCGCCTGCACCGCCGAGCCGGACCGCACGACACGACCCTCAATCGCGCCGACCGCGGCCTGATCGGCCGCGAGGGCGTGCTCGCCGAGCCGATCGTCCAGGGCACCGGCCGCATCCGCTTCGATGATACGCTCTGGCGCATCGAAGGGCCGGATCTGCCCGCCGGCACGCGCGTGCGGGTGGTCGGGCTGTCGGGAACGGTGCTGCGGGTGGAGGTGGCGTGAAGCGGGCGCGTTGGCGGAATACGCGCGCCGACGGCGTCTCCGAAATCGAGTCGATCAGATCCTTCGCGGGCTGACGGCGGCGCTTGCGGATCTGCGTTGCGCCGCGGTGCGACCCTTTATCGTCCCGACGGGGCGAAAGCCTTCGCGCCGTAGAGCAAACCTCCTCCGGCGTCTGCATCGGTGACACTCAGGAGAAGCATCTCACCCGACTGTGACCACCGTCCTACGCAACGATCCCAGTCGGCACAGATTGGGCAGGCGGCCGCCACGTTTCCGAGCGCGCCTTTCATCCTTGTTCCCACGAGATATCAATGACGCCTCAATTCTGGCTGTGGCTCGGCTTTGCCGGCATGGCCGCCGGCGCCGCCGTGATCCTGTTCATGGCGAAGCGACGGACCCCTGCCGAAGAAGCCGATGGAATCATCCACGGCATCGTGCCGATCATCGCGGCCTGCTCCTACTTCGCCATGGCGACCGGGCAGGGGAGTCTGGTCCTCCCCGCCGGTCCCGATGCAGCGGACGCCCTGCGGCAGTTCTACTTCGCGCGCTACATCGATTGGACGTTCACCACGCCCCTGCTGCTCCTCGGCCTGTCGCGGACCGCGATGCATTCCGGGATGCGCCGGCCGGCCGTGGTCTGGGGGCTGATCGGGTCCGACCTGATCATGATCGTGACGGCCCTGGCCTTCGGCCTATCCAACGTCGCCGCGGTGAAGTGGACGTGGTTCGCCATCTCCTGCGGCGCGTTCGTCGCCGTGTTCTACGGGATCTTCGTGCAACTGCGTGAGGAGAATGCCGCCGAGCGCGCCGACGTGCGAAAAGCCTTCCTGCGCAATGCCGTGTTCCTCACCGGCGTCTGGTGTGCCTACCCGGTGGTGCTGCTCATCGGCCAGGACGGCCTCGGCTTCCTGTCGCCGACCCTCGCCCTGGCGGTGATCGCGATCTTGGATCTCACCGCCAAGGTCGTCTACGGCATCATGGCCACGATGGAGACGACCCGGGCCGTCGACCGCGACTTGGCGGAGAGCCCGAAATCCGCCCCGCTGCGCCGGGCGGCCTGACGCGGATGGCGGCTCTTTCGTCCATCCTCTCCCGCGGAGAGTCTGTCCGGGCGAGCCGCCATCCCGTTCGCGCATCGCAGACGCGGCTGCTGCGGCTGGCCGGTGCACTGGTCGCCGTCGGTCTCATCGCCTCCGCGCTCCTGCCGCGTGAGAGCGCGTGGCTGGTGGCGCTGACGGTCGTGATCGTCCTCGGGGTTCCCCACGGCGCCCTGGACGGGGCCGTGGCGGCGCCCCTGCTGCGCCCGCGCTATGGGAGCGTGTGGTTCGCGGTCTTTGCCGTGCCGTATCTCGGGCTTTCGGCCCTGGTGCTCCTGGCTTGGCAGGCGGCACCCCGCGCGACCCTAGCCGGGTTCCTGGCGCTGTCGGTGCTGCATTTCGGCGTGGAGGATGCCGGCCCGGGCCGGCGCGTCGAGGCCCTCGTCCGCGGCGGGCTCCCGATCGCCCTGCCGGCCCTGCTGCGGCCCGAAGAGACGGCCGGGCTTTTCGCGGTGGTCACGCGGGTGCCGATGCCGCAGCTTCCCGTGTGGTGGGCGGTCGCGGCCTGGGTCTGGGTCGTTGTTACGGCAGCTTGGCTCCTGACGGGGCAGCGGCGGGCGGTCGTGTTGATCGAGATGGCGCTTCTCGCGCTTGCCTTCTGGTCTCTGCCGCCGCTGACCGCGTTCACCCTGTACTTCGTCGGCCTTCATGGGCCCCGCCATGTCCGGGCACTGATCCGGGATCCGTCGAAGGCGCCGAGCGTCGATACGATCCGGCGCGCCGTTCGCGCAGCGCTGCCGGTCTTCGGGCTGACCCTTCTGCTCGGTGCGGGTCTCTGGCCGCTCTACGCGCCCGGCGCCCCCGATGCACCGGCGAACCTGTTGACCCTGACGCTCCAGATGCTGTCGGCCCTCACCGTGCCCCACATCCTGCTCGACCGTATCGCGACCCGGTATCCCGCCGGGGAGCCGTAGCGATCGAGGCCCGGCAACGTCAGCTGCCCCCTATCCGAACGCCCCGACCTCGTGCTGGATCATGCCTGAGATCTCGCGCACCTGGTCGAACAGCCGGCGGATCGGCTGGAACAGGTTGGCGTGCTCGGCCTCGTAGGTGCCGACATCCCGGGGGCCGGCCGGCTCGCCGAAGTTGAGGCCCAATGTCGGATCCGGGGTGATGGGAAAGATCGCGTCGAGGAGCTTCAGGCAGCCGTCGATGTCGAGGCGCAGGAAGCGCTCCAGGAGCTGCTCGCGGGAGATGCCGGCCTGCGGGCGGAAGCCCGGGATGTGCACCGCCAGGAACCAGATCCGGTGGATCAGCGCCAGCCGCAGGGCGTGCAGCAGGGTCAGCCGGGCCGACATGCCCGGCAGGTCGGGGGCGGCGGTGGTGAGCGCCAGCCAGTCGCGGGTCAGGCGGCCGAACAGGCCGCGCAGCGATGCCGCGAGGTCGAGGCGTTCCAGGGCGCCGGCGATCACCACCAGCTCCTCCCGGCGGAAATCCTTCTGGGTGCGCCGGGCCCGCTCCAGCCACACCGCCGGGTCGAGGGTGTCGATATAGGCGCGTAGCACGTCCAGATCGCCTGCTGCGGCGGCGTGCTGCACGAGCCGGAACGCCCGTGAGAAGCGCACCGAATCCCGGCGCATGTCGCGGAACAGGTCGGGGCCGCGCTGGGCGGCCCGGCCGATCCCGTGGAGGGAGTTCGCCAGGAAACCGAGCTGGTGCAGGATCGCGTTGTTGGGGATCGCCCGCATCTGGCGGGGATGGGTGACGCGGGCCGGGCCGCCATTGTCGGTCTGGCGGGCCACCGGACGCGAGCCGGTGCGGTCGATCAGGCTCGGGCCGAAGGTGCCGAGCAGCGCGGCGTAGCCGGCATCGTCGACCAGGGCCTCCATGTCCTGGCGGGCGGCGGTGAAGAATTCGAGAGCAAAATCCGGCTCCGAATAGATCGGGTCGTCTTTCGCGTGGGCACCCTCCGCCGGGTCGTTCAGGGCGTAGTCGGAAAAACTGTCGTCTTCGGCGATGTCCAGCGCATAGACGTGCTCGGCGATGCGGGCGACGCTGGCCTGGGCCAGCGCCTCGGTGCCGTAGAGCAGGTAGCCGTCGGTGCCCTGGAAGCTCGATTCGAGCCGCACCTTCAGGCCGGCCTTGCGGGCGCGGTCGCGGGCATCCTCGGGGGCGAGGTAGGCGAGGCGGTCGCGCAGCGACGTCGGGTGGGCGCCCCGGCCGATCGATTCGCCGTGGGTGTCGAAGATCGCGAGCTCGACATCGGCCAGGCCGTTCTGGACCAGCATCTCGGTGATGCGCAGGCGCAGCCGCTCGATCCAGAAGGTGGCGGCGAGCTGGCCGACATAGCGTCCGGAATCCGAGTAGCCGAACTGCACGGTCAGCCGGCCGATGCGCTTGAGGTATTGGCGCCAGTGCGGGTTGCGCAGGGCATCGTCGAGCACCCGGATGCCCTGCTCCAGGGCGCTCGCGGTCTCGAACAGGGGCGTGATCTCGAGCTTGTCGGCAATGCCGTAATGGCGCGCGAGCCAGAGGGCGGCGAGCAGGGTGTAGCCGGTCTCGGTCTCGGCGATCAGGAAGCGCACCGGGTGGGTGCCGTCCACGTGCTTGAGGATCTGGGCGATGGTCATCATCAGCCGGGCGGCCGAGGCCCGCTCGGCGGCGAGCGCGCCGAAATCCACCGCCACCGGGCGGACGTCGTTCAAGAGCGTGTGGATGGTGGCGAGATGCGAGCGGCGCTGCGCGGAATCGGTGGGCTCGCCCTCCAGGTCGATCACCCGGCGCACGGCGTTGTGGATCTGGCTGGCGTTGAGCCGGAAATGCGGCAGGGCGTTCGACAGGCCGTGGGTGGCGACGCCCGAGCGCAGGATCGCGATCGCCCGCTTGTCGGCCTCGTCGGCGGCTTCCAGGGCGGCTGTGAGCCCGGCCACCAGGGCGCCGGCATCGGTCTGGGCGCGCTCGCGCTCGATGATCAGCGCCAGGGCGAAGCGGTGGACCGATTCGAGCGACGGCTTGTCGCCGAGCCGGGGCGCGACCGCGAGCTGGCGGTTGACCGCGGCGAGCGCCCCCTCGGCCAGCGCCCGGACCTCCCGGCAGGCGCGGCTCTCGGGCAAGTGGCGCATCACCCGGTCGAACTGCATGCGCTTGGAGATCAGCCGGTAGCGCAGGGTGTCCCACCAGCCGATATCGGTGCGCCCGTCCGTGTCGCAGCCGACCCAGCTGGCGATGGCGAAGGGGCGGGGGGTCAGCTCGGTCCAACGGTCGGGCCAGCGGGCGCGGGCGGCGTCGAGCAGGGCGCCGTTGAAGGCGTCGAGGGCGAGGCGGCCGTTATTGGCCGCCGCGCAGGCCTGCTCGAACTCGGCATCCAGGGTGATCGGCGCGTCCGGCCGGGTGGAGAGCGCGGCGGCCCGGGCGATCAGGTCGGCGCGGGCCGACGCATCGGGCAGGCTCGCCGCCTGGGCGAGCAGGGCCGCCACGGCTTTCGGCATCCCGAAGGTCGGGTGCGCGGTGAACACCACCGCGAAGGCGGTGCGGTGGATGAAGGCCGCGAAGGCCGAGAGGCCCTCCGGTCCGTCCTGGGCCGCGGCCACGAGGCGGGCGGGGATCGCGGCGTGCGGGTCGGCCGGCGCGGCCTCCAGCCCGACATAGCTGCGCAGCCGCTCCGCCCGGGCCGCAAGCGCCGCGGCGCGCAGCCGCGCGAACAGGCCGTCGAGGTCGCCGGCGGAAATCTCGTTCCGGTCGAACCGGCGGGTGATCGCGAGCGTCACGGCCAGGACCGGATTGCGGAACGGGTCCTCCCGGGCCTGCTCCCGGGCATTCTCGATCAGGCCGAGGAGATGGCTCTCCAGCTCTTCGGGCTCGCGACTCGGCTCGTGCTGCATGGATCCGTCCCGGTTCCGATCGTCTCGCCTCTACTGTTATAGGCAAGGCGTGTTCCACGCGTGACGGGGTGACGGCGCCGCCGCGGGCGGCTAGAGCTTCCCGCCTCATGGAGCGCCTGCTGATCATCCTGGCCGTGCTGATCTGTGCCGTGGCCGGGGTCGCGGTCATCGCCATGGCCGCCCGCGGCCGGCGCGAGCCGCTGCGCATGGGCTCCGAACTCGACGCCGAGGACGAGCACCTGTTGATCGGTCCGGTCGGCCCGTCGCCGAGCCTGATCGACCGGCAGGCCGAGGTGCTCGACCCGCGTCTTCTGGATGTGGAGTCGTTCGAGCTGAAACAGATCGAAGCCCCCGAGCGCAGGCAGCGGATCGAGCCGCCGCGGCCCGGAACCCCGGACGCCGCGCGATGAGGCGTGTCGGTCCCGGCGCGGCCCGGCTGATCCTCGCCCTCCTGGCCTGCCAGACGGCCGCCGTGGCGGCGCCCGCGCAGCAGCCTCCGGCCCAGAAAGCGCCCGTCGCCGAGCTGCCCCGGGCGCCCGACCCGTCGGCGCCCCCGGCGCCGGATCTCACGCCCGCCGCGGCGCCGAACCCGGTGCAGCCCTGCGGTGCCCGGGCGGCCCGTTACGAGAGCGGCAAGGGCTTCACCATGGTGATCACCCGGGCCGGGCAGGTGAAGACGACGAACCCGCTCCGGCCGCTGACGCCGGAGGTGAACGAGGTGTTGCAGGTGGTGATCGCCGGCAAGGTCGCGACCGCCTACGGGCCCGACTTCACCACCTTGCGGCGCGGCACGGCCCCGGCGGCGATCGAGGCGATGCTCGGCGGGCCGATCCGCTGGGAGCCGACGCTGCCGACCCTGGCGGACCCGATCGCCATCGTCACGGAGGAGGGGTCGACCCTGGCGCAGCTCACGTTCCGCACCTGCGAGGATCCCCCAGCGGTCAAAGTGGCGCCGAAGCCCCAGGCCAAGAAGAAGGCCCCGGCCAAGCGCCCGGCCCCGAAGGCCGTCGAGAAGGCGCCCCCGGGCTTCTCCATGCCCCAGGGGGCGATCGCCGAGTAGGCGGAGCAGGCGCTTGCCGCGACGCGTTCACTCCTTCGGGCGCGCAGGGGATACACAGAACGAAGTTCGGATCGTTCTCCGCTGGACGAGAATCTGGTTGCAGCAGACACGCGCCCTCCCTCCCCCCTCTGCGGGGGAGGGTGGCCCCCGGAGGGGGTCGGGAGAGGGGAGCGACCGTGCAGGAAAGGGCTGAGCCCTTCATGACGGTCGGCGCTCTTCCTTGAACCCGGGTTCCCCTCTCCCGACCCTCGCTGACGCGAGGCCCACCCTCCCCCGCAGAGGGGGGAGGGAGGCGCGCTTGGGGCCGGCCTTTGCCCATATCCGGCACCGACATGTGAACCACGCGCCAGACAACCCGTCGCCGCCCCCGATAAAAATCATTTCTGCTTGGCGATGACCTTGTCCTTGATCCCGTCATAGACGTTCTGCGGGATGATCTTCTTGGAGACGAGGTCGTCCTTGCCGCGATAGGGCCGGCCCTTGATGATCGCGGCGGAACGGGCGGCGCCGATGCCTGGCAGGGCGTCGAGCTCGGCGGCGCTGGCGCTGTTGAGGTCGATCAGGGCGCCCTTGGCGGCGTTGGGCGGCCCGGCGACCGGCGCGCTCGGGGCCGCCGGCTTGGCGGGGGCGGTCGGCGTCGCGGGGCTCGAGGTCTGGGGCGCCTGCGCCCAGGCGGGCGCCGCCATCAGGCTCGAGAGCAGGGCGAGGACGGCAAACGTCGTTTTGGAGGAAGCCATGGCGTGTCTCCCGAGGGGCCGGCCCGCTCCGCGGCGCCGTCTCACCAGATGTGGTTCCGGCGACTTGAACCCGGGCTTAACGGTTGTGGTGCCGCGCCTCTAGCCAGGGGCGGGCGCCGACGCTATAAGCGCGCCCTCATCCGTATCCCGCGGTGTGCGAGGCGATCCTCGATCGAGGAGCCGCCCGCGCGCCGCTTTGCCCGCGGCATCACGAAGGATTTTTGCCATGGCCGTTCCGAAGCGCAAGACTTCCCCCTCCCGCCGCGGCATGCGCCGCTCGGCCGACGCCCTCAAGGCGCCGACCTACGTCGAGGACAAGGATTCGGGCGAGCTGCGCCGTCCCCACCACATCGACCTGAAGACCGGCATGTACCGCGGCCGTCAGGTGCTGAAGGTGAAGTCGGCCGAGGCGTAAGCTTCGGAGTCGGTTCGAGACCCAGGGAATCCCGGGCTCAGCCTCATCCTGAGATGCGCGCGCGAAGCGGGCGCCTCGAAGGAGCCTTCCGGAAGCCGCAGAGATCCCTGGCCCCCTCCTTCGAGGCCCGCTGACGCGGTCACCTCAGGATGAGGGGAGGGAATGGGATATGGGTCAGGCCCGCATCCCGCTTACCGTCATTGCGAGCGCAGCGAAGCAACGTAGGGCAGCGCGCGCTCTGCGGACGTGGCGGATCCCTGGGTTGCTTCGCTGCGCTCGCAATGACGGCGCGGGTAACCAAAAAACCATCAGGCCAGCCGGCGCGCGGTCTCCGCGTAGCGCGCCGCGGCGGCACGGGTACGCTCCAGCCGCGACGGCCTGAGGGTCGGGTCGGTGGCGACCAGCAGATGGGCCACGAAGCCCGAGCAGGCCCGGCCCCCGTCGAATCGGTCCACGGACACGATCGTGGCGCGCGCCTCGCGCCGTCCCCCATCCAGCACCACCAGCGCCCGGACCGGGGGGATCTCCTCGACGGACCCGACCGGCCCGGCAGCAGCCCCCGCCGGTCGCGCGGGTCTGCTCCAGGTTGCACCGGTCCGGCCGACTGTCCCGATCCGCGCCATTGCGACACCCTCCGCACGTTGCCGTGCCCGTGTTGCAAACGTGGGACCGCCGTTAAGGGTTCGTCAACTTATCGAAAACGCGTAGTCGCACCCGCCATGATTGGTTTTGGCACAGCCAATGTCACTTTTTGGCGAGGGCCTCGAGCCGCTGCTGCATCTCCAGCATCTGCCGCTTGAGGTCGTCGAGCTCGCCGCCGGCATAGGAGGCCGGTGCGGCCGGTGGGGCAGGGGGCTGCGTCCCGACGGCGGGCGGCGCGAAGCCGGTGAACATCTTCATGGCGTCGCCGAAGAAGGTCATGTTGGTCCGCACCGACTGCTCGATCGCGTTCTGGAACGCGGCCGGCCCGAAGCTGTGGGCGAATTTTTCGCGCAGGCCGTCCTGGTCCTTGGCGAAGTTCGCCATCGAGAATTCTAGGAAGCTCGGCACCATGGTGCGCATGCTGTCGCCGTAAAAGCGGATCAGCTGGCGCAGGAACGCCACCGGCAGCAGGTTCTCGGCGCCGGCCTTGTTCTCCTGCTCGAAGATGATCTGCGTCAGCACCGAGCGGGTGATGTCGTCCCCCGCGCGGGCGTCGTAGACGACGAAATCCTCGCCGTTCTGGACCATCGTGGCGAGGTCCTCCAGCGTCACGTAGGTCGACGTGCCCGTGTGATACAGGCGCCGATTGGCGTATTTCTTGATGACGGTCTGGGTGGCCTTGACGGTATCCGCCATCGGGAACGGCCTTTCTGGACTCGGGACTCAAGGGGCGTCGCAGGCACACGCGATGCGGCCCGGCGGGGATCGTCTTCGCGCCCGCAGCACGATCCTTAAAGCCTTACACGGGCGCAGAAAACAGCAAACTGCGCCTCTTCAACGCAGAATAATGCCGGGTGCCGGCCTGCACACAGGCCATTTCAGTCACTCGGCGGCGTCATGGCGGCGTTTTCAGGCTGGAACGTCGATCCTTGACTTCGCCGACCTCAGGCCCTTCATCGCGGGACAGGCTTTAGAGCGCGCCCGGACCGAGGAGGCGCGCCGGCTCGTGAGAGGAGAACGTTCACATGGCAGGCAGCGAAGAGATCGTCATCGTCGGGGCCGCGCGCACGGCGGTCGGCTCGTTCGGCGGCGCCTTCGGGGCGGTGCCGGCCCACGAGCTCGGCGCCACCGCGATCAAGGCCGCTCTGGAGCGCGCCAACGTGTCCCCCGATGACGTGGACGAGGTGATCTTCGGCCAGGTGCTCACCGCCGGCGCCGGCCAGAACCCCGCCCGCCAGGCCGCGATCAAGGCCGGCATCCCCGAGAAGGCCACCGCCTGGGGCCTCAACCAGGTCTGCGGCTCTGGGCTCCGCACGGTCGCCATCGGCATGCAGCAGATCGCCAACGGCGACGCCACCGTGATCGTGGCCGGCGGCCAGGAATCGATGTCGCTCTCGCCCCACGCCCAGTACCTGCGCGGCGGCCAGAAGATGGGCGACATCAAGCTCGTCGACACGATGATCAAGGACGGGCTCTGGGACGCCTTCAACGGCTACCACATGGGCCAGACCGCCGAGAACGTCGCCCAGGCCTTCCAGCTCACCCGCGAGC
>NZ_JAKSYK010000088.1:0-311 GCF_022829425.1 Methylobacterium sp. J-072
CTGCGTCGCGGTGCGCGGCAGGAAGGTGCCGGCGTTGATGCCGGCGACGTTGGCATAGGACGTCGGGCTCTTGTCGAGGTGGATCGCCCGGCCGCTCTTCAGACCGATCTGCGGGTAGTATCCCTCAATGCCGATATCGAGATCCTTCACCGCTGACCAGATCAGACTCGCACCGGCGACTAACTGGTAGGTGTCGCGCAAAGCCTGGACTCACTGGCAGAACGTAGTCGCCGGCACGCGGCCGGCGTTGGTTCGGCGGGTGTTGGGGCGTGTCGGCTGCCTAGGTGTTAATTCCGAGCTCCGTGCAGGGC
>NZ_JAKSYK010000097.1:0-1365 GCF_022829425.1 Methylobacterium sp. J-072
GTAGCAGATCACGCGCGCTCCTGCCTGAGGGAGGGGCCCTTCTGTCAGGCGGCGCAGCTCGACGAAGTCAGTGGCGGATACGTCGGCGAGGCACGGCACGTCCTCACCGCCAGACAGGCAGTATCTACCCTTGGTTGTAACTCTAAACCGATCTAGCACGGAAGTTGTCTCTGCTCGTTCGGGCAAGGGAGAGTAGCAATGGATCGGTTTACGACTCGTCTAAACCTCAGCGAGCTTCGACCGAGGCAGTACAGTGGCAAACGAATGTAATCGAACTGCTTCACGGCCACTCGCTGTGTTCGTCATAACGCCCGACCGCAGACCCTCACCGCATAGCTCCGCCTGCCCCACGAACTGCGCGGATTCCCGGCTGACCTGATCGGTCGAGGTCGCCAGCCGCTCGTCGGCAGCCCTTTTTCGGTTCCGCTGGACTTGTTTTCCCCAGATCTGGAACCTCAGTAGGCGTGCTGGTCACGCTTTTGACCCCTCCTCTTTGGAAGGTGGGGCCGTGACGTCCCTCCCCTTGGGCAGGGGTAGGCCAGGCGGTATTCCCCTTCCGGGCTAACCGCAGCCAGGCGGTCCATTCGGGCGAGACGATGCGGAGCACGTTCGTGTCGTTGCGGAAGCCGGTGATCTGGCGCTCCTCGACCGTCAGCAGACCTAGCCGCGCCGCCTCGCGGATCGCGTTCTTCACGGTCGAGCGGCACACGCCTGTGACGGCGGCCATGTTCTCGATCGACAGCCGACAGTCCTTCCGGCGCGCCACCTCGGCAGCCACGAGAGAGAGCACGGCCTGCTCGGCCAAGGTGAACCGGGCGACGATAGCCTGCGGCATGCGGCCAGAGGCCGCCCACCGGCGGCGGCGCTCCATCGAGGCGTCCGTGCGTGGCCGGGATCCAGCGCCGGGCCTCCTGGGGGCTCCTGCGAGACCTGATACGTTCTTAGCGGGATCCCCTGTTTGGGGTGTGACGGTTTCTGTTGGGTTCGAGGTCTGTTCGGGCCGCGGTCTACCCGTGGACAATGTTCTCGCCTCGATCAGGCCAGATAGCGCCTCAGCCTCGGCCTCCGTGACCTTCCCGTCTCCGTAGGCGCGCCACAGCAGCGCCGTCACGGACGGCAGGGTGATTCGGGTCGCAGCCTCGATGGCGCGCTTCAACTCGTCGGCAAACATGGTCCTCGGCCCCGTGAAAGGGCCGCAACAGGTCGTTCCGGGCCGCCGCGAGGGCGTCCGGTCCACAAGGCAAAGCCTCATCATCGCGGGAATTGGCGTTCCCGCTTGACGCCTGGGGGCGTCTCGTGGCTTGTGGGGATTGGAAACCGGCCCCCACAGGCCACTTAGATTTTCGACGGGCTCCTCGTTTGGCG
>NZ_JAKSYK010000049.1:0-15257 GCF_022829425.1 Methylobacterium sp. J-072
GCTCGGAAGCCGTTCAAGACGCCGACAGCACGTCGGGCAAACCCTTCAGGTCGTCCAACTTGGCGTGCGGCGGCCAGTCTGGGTTCAGCGGCTCGCCGACCCGGTCGATCCACACGGACCGGATGCCGAGTTCGTGGCAGACCTTGAGGTCGGTGAACTGCCCCATGCCGACGTGCACGGTCTCCTCCTTTGTCACGCCCAAGGTAGCGTAGGCGTGCAGGAAGAGCCGGTGGTCGGGCTTGTAGGCGCGGGCCTGCTCGGCGGTGATGACGAAGTCGATCGGGACCCCGATCGCCGCGACGGTGCCGGCGATCAGGTCGTCGTCCGTGTTGCTGATGATCGCGAGCCGGTAGCGTGCGCGCAAGCGACTGAGAGCGGCCGGAACGTCGGGGTGCGGTTCAATCCGGCTGAGGGTCGATAGCAGCAGCTCCTCGTCCTCGGGCTTCGCTGTATGACCGGCCTCGGCGAGGGCTACGGCGAGGGCAGAACGCAGGACAGACTTGTAGTCGCAGTAGGGCGGGCGCTGCTGCCGCTCTACGGCGGCGCTGCGCAGCCGGTCAGCCAGAGCGACCGATTGGTCTTGCGCATCAGGCTCCGTAAGACGTCCGGCCAGGATCGCGCGGGCCGCAGACCGTACAGCGTCATGCCACCGGACTAGGGTGCCGTAGCAGTCGAAGGTGATCACCTTCGGCACAGGTTGCAGTTGCAGCATGATTGCTCCCACCGGACGGTCCTACGCGAACTATCCCTACCCACCACGTCCTCTGTCCACCTCTGAGGTGAAGTTGCCGGACGGCCGCCGAATGGCTGCTTAAGGGAAGCGCCCATGGAGACTTGAGCGGCCGGGTTGGGTCGAACGCGGAACGTCTGCTTCCGGGCGGGCGGCCAACTTCAGCTCATGGCGCATAGCGGCAATTGTCGACCCGATGCCGCTCAGCTGACGGCTCGATCATCCCAGCTGAGCTTTACGCGCGGTTCTCGCTTCCAGCCCCTTCAAGCGCCTTCGTAGCCCCACGATCTCAGCCCCCAACAGTCCGGTAATAACGTAGCGCCGTTGAGCCTTCCGAGATCCTTCCGGCCGCCGTGTCGTGATCGTGACCTCGTGGATCAGCGCACGCTGCCGCGCCTCAGTCTTCGCTTGTCGAGCAGCTGCGATGGCCCCCAGCGGGGATGACGACACCCGCTTCGCCACCGCGTGCTCACGCGCCCAAGCGTGCAGACCCTGGCCTGGGGTGGCCGCCAGCGCCTGCACTCGGCTCGGCAGGATCTTGGCCGCTTCGAGGTGCTGAATCGCCCTCACATCTCGGCTAATGAGCTTGCGGGCTGCCAGCCGCTCGGCTGGAGTCTCGCCGCCGTAGGAGACAAACCGCTCGACGATAAGGTGCAGGTCGTGGGTGGTCCGCGAGCGTTTGCGCCCGCTCAGAGTCTCAAGCTCGGCCATCATCGCGGCCCGCAGCGGGCTCCTGCTGATGCGGATGTAGGTAGCGTAGGCCAGGGCGATGGCTTCGAGGTGCTGCGCGTCCGATGCCTTGCGGATGTTCAAACCCGCCCGCTGCAACCAACCCGCGCTGTCGAGGGGCTGCGACCCAGCACCTCGGATCTGATGCAAGAAGCGTTCGGCGTCGGCGGCCACAGCGTCACGGCTATTGGCCTGAGCGCCGATTCGACCCGATTCGGCAGACTCACTCGTAGGCTTTGCAGTTGTCGACCCGATGTGTGCCTTTGGTTCGGGGCGGCGAAGCGGCTGGATTGAAGGGGAGGAGGAACGAGGTCGGTTAAACCGAAAGGTCGGAATTGTGTCGCTGAGCATGGCCTGGATCCATCCCGAACAAATGGCCACACTTCGGGTCGTGCGGCTTGAGGTCGTTATCAATTGGCGTCATGCCGAAACGGCCTGCGGCCCACCTCAGTCACGTTTTAAGCTTGATAGCGCACTAAGCAGCACATCAGGGTTTAGATCCGAGCAGATGGCCGTCACATCGACAGAATTCAATCCACATGTGATCATGCGCATAAGGCGCTGCGTTACGTCGCATCGGGGTATACCAGGGTGTTACCCATAAGATCCGGTATTGATGCAGACTTTTTGAACGAAGGCAACATTGTGATATAGGCTGTACTCTCCAGAAACCTTAGGAATTATCAGAGATAGAAGAAATTTCGTCCCATATCCGGGCGTCTTCATCATTCGCGCGCGCAAGCAGAGATCGCGCGTCTATGATGTGCACAAATTCTCCAGGCCTTCCAGACACGTCTTTCCTGTCAACAATTTTCAACCTGTTATGATCGAGGAGAATGTTTTCTATCTGATTCCAGATGGGCCCATCCATCACGGCACTCGCGTGATCCGAAATGCCTTTTTTGATGTAGAACTGGCGCAGAAACACGCGGCATGCACGGTTAAGTATATTGACCGCTTCATGGTTGTGATTGTTGCCCAATTGGCGCCCTTTGCTAATCCCTGATAATAATTCTCGTATTTCTCGGGGGTCATAGAGAGTTTGCACGCCTAAAAGATTTGCAATCATCACAGAACTCACGTTAGGGATGCTGCTGCCAAATCTAGTAGTGTTATCGATAACTAAAAGGCCTATATTTGATGATACGAATTCTACCTCCGACATATCGGCGCCACGCGCATCTAGCCGTCCAATTGTAACTCTTTCGAGCCGACTGCTGCTAAGGGCACCAAATAAAACCCCCTCCCCACAATCCATGTCTGCAAAAGATCGAGAGAAGCAGGGCGCGTGCGTTACAAGAGTACTCAAAAGGAGGCTTGCGCAGTTGGAGCTAAGTCTTTCAAAGCCGACATCTGTACGCACTCCACGCAACAATGTGCGCTGGAGTGAGATGAGATCATGTTCGGACCATACTATGACTTGCTCAGCGAAGACACCGATTAGATCCGAACCCACAAACCCGCGCTTGAGAAATCGTGACAACTCCCCTGCCATCAGTTGCTTAATCAGCGCAATAGATAAAAAATGATTAGAAATTTCTGTATGCGGGAATTTTCGGAAATTTGATCTTAGGTCATTCTCCATAAGAGCGAACGATCCGGCTTTGTGGCGTAATTTTGCTAGATCGACCGGACTCTTTATTTCCTTGCCAAATACAACATCTACAGCCAACTGAAGAAACGGAATATCGACGGCTTCTGATTCCCCTTCCGCCATCTCAAGGCTTATCAGCTCGAAAAGCTCGTAGAGTAGCTCAAAAGCTTTTTCCTTATTTAGTGGAATTCTAGATGTGATTAGCTCGGCCTCTCGGTTCATAAACTTTTGAACCAAAAAGTCACGAGGGTTCGTTAGCTCATTAAGAATGGACCAGACATCTCCCAACTTTGAAATTTCGTTTAGAAAATACGGTCGGAGTGCATACGAATTTGGCGTGAGAAGCTCTTTTGCTTCAACGGATTCTAAATCCTCACCAGACCATCCGGCCTCAATTAACCACTCACGAGCCACACTTGGTGAGGTAGGGGCAAGGCGAACGTGTCTGATATCAACGGCGCCAGCGACTTCACCTAGCTTATTTCGAAAACCACTTAGATCGAAAAAGGTGTCGCGTCCCGAAAGGATGAGCGGACCGCCATACTGCAATTCAGACAAGAAGTCTCGAAGCACTGACCATGCGTCTGCATACCCATCCGCATCAACTAATTCGTCGAAGCCATCAATAGCTATTTGGAGCACACCGTTCCGAACTAATGCCGGCACCTGGTCGTATGTAAATTTAGACCTTATAATTTGTATTGATAATGCCATCAGTTCATCTAGGCTAGCGAATCTGCGCCCTCGATTTGCAACATGCAATATTGGCGGAGCATCCTTATCGCTTCCGTAGTCTTTTGCTCTATTATTTGCGGTAGAAAGTAAGAGTGACGTTTTTCCAACCCCAGCCGGACCATCCATAAGTATTAATTTGATCGGGCGATCTTGTGCGCTCGTCCTGTCGAGTCGCGCTGCATCGTTGAAAGCATTTTGTGTCAGGGGTAAGTCGTCTAATACGCCCTCCGGCGGTATCAGGGTCTTCGCGACACTGGAAGAAAGCATTCTGTGCTGATTCTTCGCCATGCTTTTAATGTCGGCGAAATGTTTTGAGGCAAGAAGTGAAGCAAACGAGGAAAAGTTCTCCTCGACCGCTTCAGTTTCTGAAAAGATTTTCAGTGCGACCGCTTGACTAGGGAGGCTTATAGAAATGCTAGATTGAGCACCGTCCCGGACGTAATCTATCCTGAGCATCCCATCTCCAACCAGAAGGTCGAGATCGGTTGCGGGGTCAGTGAAAGGTCTCAAATCTCTCTCGAGCTGTTCAGGATTGATCATCGCTATCGGTCCCTGTTCGCATTAAAGTTATCAGACCCGAAGTATTTACATGGCGACTGGCGTTGATCCTTCGTCTTAAGACGTGGACTTGGGCGCCCCAAGTCTCAGCCATAAAGACTCCGGGAAGAAGGTCATCATCGTCACCAAAAATTAGATGAATCGTTTCTTTTGAGCTTCTTGTGGACTGAAGTAGGTCGCATATTAATGCGGTGTCCACCATCTTTTGACGTTCGACTTGTTTGGTCATCCCGTCTGCACTTTGCTCTTCCGTCAGTCTCAAAGTATCAAAAAGGGGAAGCCGTCGTCCTCCGCATAGCATTCCGTGTGATAAGCCTATATCTGAAGTAAATGAAATTTTATTAAGTACGGTATCGCGGCAGTTGAGGGCAAATTCTTCAATTGTCCTCAAATCCTTTGTTTTTGTTCGCCCACTATACCATCCATGATAGATGCGCCATTTAACGCGATATATTACGGATTTGTCTAAAGCTGTTAAATAGTCTGCTATCGCTGGCCGTATGGTGTCAAAAACACTCTCGACGTGTCGAGTAGCTTGCTCAGCGGTTTCTGTAGGCAGCCTTGGAGAAGGCGCCACTCTGCGTACGGTGTCCCAGTCGAGAAATACGAGTGCGTCTCTGCGCTGCATGTTCGTGGGGCTCAGACCTTTTGTAATTTCGGAATGGCTTATCAGGCTGCGCTCAGTTTAGGGCGGAACCCCTTGTGTTCCAATGTTGAGTCCCCACGGCTTTCTGCGGTTATCGGCAGCGAAAGGGGCAAACGACGAGTGTGCGCCACCTTTTTCAATGAGGCCGGCGGGGGGGCACACCGCCTTATCTAAGGCGCGCACACAGTTCCTTGATCGGCACGGGCACCGATAGGTTCGGCTCGGCTTGCAGGATGCGTTTTATGAGCGCCTCCGGTAAGCCAGCGTCCGCGAGGTCCGGCCTGCTAATCGGCATCCACGCAGCCCCTTTCCGTTCCTGGGCTGACTTGTCAGGCCACCACGTACCCGCGATCCCAAGGCCGGGCTACGGGGAGTTTGCGCGGGCGGTAACCCACCTTGGTCCGGCATGAAGGCTAGGCCCAGTTTGCGGCGGCTCGACCAACGACGACGTCCCCTACCGAGCTGTTCGTTGCGGCGAGCACGCACCTAACGCTTCTTGCCCAGCTCGGCGGCGATGTCCTTCGTCATTCGACCAACCTTCCGATGCGCTGCCGTCAGCTGATCCTGCGTGACACCCCATCGCTTCATCCAGAACTCGACAGCCTTGCGTTCCGACAGATCAAGGCGATCCTTGTCGATGAAGCCACGCTTGTCTTTAAGTCCGGCCATGGGAGTCCTGTCGGGTTGTTTACACGTGGGCCGGGGGGGGGCTCGCGGATTTAGTCTGCATGGCATTGAGCCACCGGCTTGTGTCAAATCGGGGTATCGCGGCCGACCAAACGTGTCGCCTGACTGAGAACCATGAACGTCCCTGACGAAACCATCGCGGGCTACGACCGGGACTCGGTTGCCCTCGCTGCTCGCTACGAAAGCCTCTCCGCCGGAGCGCTCTGGGCGCCCGTGCGTGAACTTATGCCAGTCGGGCCCGGACGCCTCGCCCTCGACGTTGGCGCGGGCTCAGGCCGTGACGCAGCGTGGTTAGCTAGTCAGGGCTATGAGGTGGTGGCCGCAGAACCCGCAGATGGGATGCGAGCCGAAGGCGTCCGGCGCCATCCTGGCCTGCGCTGGGTCGATGACCGCCTGCCCGCCGTCGCTGCGGTCCATCGCCTTGGCTTGAGCTACGACTTCGTACTTCTCTCGGCCGTGTGGATGCACCTGCCGTCGTCCGAACGCCCGCGCGCCTTCCGCAAGCTCGCCACGCTGCTCAAGCCGGCTGGCGTCCTCGTGCTGACTTTGCGCCATGGTCCAAGCGAGCCGGGACGCGCGATGTACCCGACCACCATCGGGGAGATCGAGACTCTTGCACGTGAGCACGGCCTCGCTGTCCTGCGGGTCCTCAACGAAGCCGACGGCCTCGGCCGGTCCGACGTAGCCTGGACCACTGTGGTGCTCCGCCTACCCGATGACGGCAGCCTCGGCCTGCCGCTGGTCCGGGGAATCGTGCTCAACGATGACAAGTCCTCGACCTACAAGCTCGGGCTGCTGCGCGCGGTCGCGAAGATCGCCGACACCGCATCCTCACTCGCGGGGCCAGCGCCGGACGGAACTGACCGAGTCCTTGTTCCAATGGGCGCAGTCGCCCTGAACTGGCTGCGCGCCTACCTACCGCTCGTTGCCGCAGGTCTCCCACAAGTGCCCCGCAACGCTGGGCCGGCCTTGGCTTCGCCAAGGTTGGCTTCCGCGCGCTTCTGTCCCTCGGGGTGACGGCGGGAGACCTACGCATCGGAATGCGATTTGCAGGCCCACGCGCTGACGCACTCGTTGCGGCGCTCGGTGAGGCGCGACGGACCATCCTCGCTATTCCAGCCCGCTACACGACCTATCCGAACGCAGGTGTGCCTGTTTTCGAGGGCGTGGGCCGACCGGTGCGGGTATCTGGCCCCGTGACGCTCACGCCAGATGTCCTGTCGGCCTGGGGTGACCTGTCAGTACCAGGGCCGCTATGGCGCACCTTGTTGCGGCTCGGCGCCTGGGTCGAGCCCGTGCTGGTTGCCGAGTGGGCGCGGCTGATTCGTGGCTATTCCATCCGCATGGGCCGGGTGTGCACGCCAGGGGAGGCTGAGGCGCACCTCGTCTGGCAGGAGCCGGCGCGCGACACCTCTCTGGCACGCCTCGTCGTGGCAAGGCTTGCAGAGGCCGGCACACCACCGGTCTGCGTCTGGTCCGGTGCGCCGCTGCGTCTCGATACGCTCGACATTGACCATGCGCTGCCGTGGTCGGCGTGGCCATGCGGCGACCTATGGAACCTGTTTCCAGCCTCGCGCAGGGTCAACCAGCATGAGAAACGCGACCGGCTCCCATCGGCGGCGACGTTGGCTAGGGCGCGCGAGCCGATCCTGACGTGGTGGCGTGCGGCTTGGGATGCCGACCCGGCGCTGGCCGCCCGGTTCTGGGCCGAGGCGCGGGCAGCGCTGCCGATTGAAGCGGACTACTCGTATGAAGCCGCGTTCTCCGGACTGGAATGGCGCCGGCTGCGTGTCAGCCAGGATCAGCAGCCGCCAGAGTGGGCAGGTCGAACCGCACCGCTTCTGTGATTGGTCGAAGTTTGACACGCGAAAGCTTGTGCCGAGTTAGCTTACGTAATTACCCGGATATCTCGGGATTCGTCCTCGAAGAGAACCTATCTCGCGCAGTGATTCGGTCGGCGGGAAGGTCCAGGACCTCGCATCGGAAGATTTCCTGACTGAGGAAGGTCCGCTCAATCTCGAACCGGTCCTCCTCGACATCGATGTACCAACACCGCCGCTGACCGCTCCAGCGATAGCTTCGGGCCTTCAGCGTGTCCTTAGTGGCGATGGGTGAACCTGCCGCCCAGATCCGCACGGTGGGCTTGCGCGCGATTTCAAGCAGGCACGACAGGGCAAGGCGACCGGAGGTCCTCAGCGGAGCTGCCAGCACTGCCAGGAGGGCATGGCAGTCGTCGATGGCTCGATGCCCATTATGGAAGAAGCCGTAGTCAGTCAGCAGGTAGCCGAGCTTCATGCCCTCATGGCCCTCATCACGCCACGGCACCTGATGGCACGAGCACGCCCAATTCTTCTCGGTGAAGATCGGCCAGCGGCCCTCGCACATCTGGCGGTCGAAGCTCGCATTGTGAGCAATCACCACCGCCGCGTCGGCTGCCAACGCATGTACGGCCGCGTCATCGATCCGCTGACCAGCCACGTCGGCATCCGTGATGCCGGTAAGGCGCGTTATCTCGGACGGGATCGGTTTGCGCGGTTGATGGAGCTGATTGAGCGTCTTGATCACGCGGTAGACGCGACCACTCGCGCCGTACTCGAATTTGATGATGCCAAGCTCGATCACCTCGTCGCGCGCGTGATCGACCCCTGTGGTCTCTGTGTCGAGGATCAGGCCGATAAAAGTCGGCTCGTTCGGTGGATCAGCGCATTCGACGAATGGTCCGAGACGCCGCAGGACCCGGTACTCACCGGTGCCCTCAAGCACGCTTGCAATGCTGTCGAGGGCTTGCGTCACCGCTTTCGTGTCCCGGTCCTGAGGCTCACCGTTGATCTGCCGTCGCAGGCTGTGATGCAGCGCCGAAGAAGGGCATGATCACGGCTTCACAACCAGACATCCACAGGCTCAGTCCCCAAGGAAAACGGCGCGTGTCCGAGTTCATCACGCCGAAGGCTGACCTTTCAGGCCGCTCTATAGCTTACTCGCGGCCTTCTTCGAGGACTCGGCGGGCTTGATGCTGCCTGTTTCAGTTACTCGATCACGAGCCTGATCGAGGCGCTTCTTCGAGGCGGTAAGCTCGCGCTGTGAACCGGCAAGCTGACTCTTCGCTGTGTCGCGGGCCGCAACGGCTTGGCCAAGTTCTTCGCGGGCAGAGGCGAGTTTGCTTTGCCACTCACGCAGGAGGTCGATGTTTGCCTGCTCTAACTTTTCCTGGCGGCCTACCAACTCGTTTCGCTCCGTCTGAAGGACGGTGACCTGAGTTGCCAGATCGCGGTTGGCTGAAGCTTTATTCGCGTAGGCTCCCCAGCCCGCTAGGGCGTAAACCCCCAAGATCAGGGGTAGCACCTGAGCACGTATTGGCTTCCAGGCAAAAAGCACCTGAAGTTTCCAGCGCAGCAGTTCGAGCACGCGAGGCATGGACTGGTTGTCTCCCGTCGCAACTGGGCGGACCCCCTTGGTCCGAACGGCTGATCGATCAGACCCACAACGATGTCCATTCAGCGTTAATGCTCGCTTACCGCACTCCAGAGCGGTTTAAAGATGCATCGCAAGCTGCAGAGGCCGGCACGCCACCGATTCGCGTCAGGTCAGTCGCGCCGCTGCGCCTCAAGCCGCTCGACATCGGTCACAGGCTGCGGTGGTCGGCGTGACCATGTGGCGACCTTTGGAACCTGTTCCGGCCTTCGCGCAGGATCAACCGGCACGACAAGCTCGACCGACGCCTTCGGTGGCGCTGGCTCGCGGGCACGAGCCGATCCCGACGTAGTTGGCGTGCGGTGTTGGACGCTGACGCGGCGGCTGGCCGCCCGTTGCTGTGCCGAGGTGCGGGCGGTGCTGCCGAGCGCGGGAGGTAGCTCGCATGTAGCCGCGTTCACCGGAGTGGAATGACGCCTCCTGCGCGTCAGCCCGGATGAGCAGCCGCTCGAGGGGTCAAGACGAACGACCCCTGTTTTTAATGCAGCACGGCCGAGCCGCTGATAGCCTTCGCGAACGGCGCTAGGTGTCTGACTTGCATCAGCCCTCGCGTGAAGCCGCATCGTCCAACAGTGTCCAGTACAAACCGGTACAAGCCACTTCGAAATGTGGGCTGAAATGTGGGCCGGCGGCCTCGGCCGGTTCAAATTTGAAAGCTTAGTGAGACACTTAAGCCACTTAAGTGGCGGAGACGGAGGGATTCGAACCCTCGATACCCCTTTCGGGGTATGCTCATTTAGCAAACGAGTGCCTTCAGCCGCTCGGCCACGTCTCCGGCGCTCTGGCTCTAGAAGGTCGGATCGGGCGGGTCAACCCGATCCAGTGGGATGGCGGCGCGGCGGCGGCGTTCGTAGTGCTTGGCGATGCGCAGATGCCGCGACATCGCGTAGTTCATCGCCGTCAGGAAGCCGTAGGTGCCGCGCAAGACGTGGCGCCGGCCGAGATAGGCCTTGAGGAAATTGCCCGGCAGCTCGACGAACACGCGCCAGCTCGGAATCACTACGCCCCGGGCTTCGAGGTCGTCGGCCTGCTGGTCGGAATAGCGGTTGAGCTTGTCCAACTGGTCGCCCAGCGAGCGCACCGAGAAGTGATGGATGATCCCCCGGAGGCGGCCGGGCTTCACCCCAGGCTCCAGGGCGACGCGGTCGTGGACCGGGGAAGCGGAATAGCGCCCCCGGTCCTTGCGGTAGAGCCGTACCGGAGTCAGCGTATAGGCCCAGGGATGGGGTCGGCCCTCGCCGGGGAAGATTTCGGCGATGCCGATCCGCCAGGCTGGCCGGCTTGGCTCGCCCGACGCGAACAGGGCGCGGATCTCGGCGGCGAGCTCGGCGGGGACGACCTCATCGGCGTCGAGGTTCAAGAGCCAGACGTGCCGGCACTGCTCCTCGGAAAAACGCTTCTGCGGGCCGTAGCCCGGCCAGGGATTGTGGATCACCCGGGCGCCGAGCGAAGCCGCGAGCGCCTGGGTGCCGTCCGTCGAGCCCGAATCGACCACCACGAGGTCGTCGGTCAGGTCGCGCACCGCCCGGATCGTCGCGCCGATCCGGTCCGCCTCGTTGCGGGCGATGATGAAGATCGACAGCGGCAGCGCCACCGGGCCGGTCGCCCCAAGGCCCATCGGCGTTTCGGTCACGCCAGCCAGTCCGGCACCCGGTCGAGGGCGACAAGATCCTCAACGCTCACCCGCGGGCGCACCACGGCCGCTTGGTCGCCGCGCACCAGCACCTCCGGCACCAGGGCGCGGGTGTTGTAGGTGCCGGCCTGGACCGCCCCGTAGGCGCCCGCGCTCATCACGGCGATCAGGTCGCCGGCCGTCACCGCGGGCATCTCGCGGTTGAGGGCGAGGTAGTCGCCGGTCTCGCAGACCGGGCCGACCACGTCGGCGACGATGCGGGGCGTGTCCGGCCCCGGCTCTGCGACGGGGCGCAGGCCGTGATAGGCCTCGTACAGGGTCGGGCGGATCAGGTCGTTCATCGCGGCGTCGACGATCACGAAGGTGCGCCCTTCGGAGTGCTTCACGTACAGCACCCGGGTCACCAGGATCCCGGCATTGCCGGCGATCATCCGGCCGATCTCGAAGACCGGGCGCAGGCCGAGCGGCGCGAAATGCGGCCTCAGGGTCGCCGCCAGGGCGGCGGGATCGGGCGGCGGGGCGTTGTCGTCGCGGTACGGGATGCCGAGGCCGCCGCCGAAATCGATGTGACGCAGGGGATGGCCGGCCGCCAGGAGCTGCCGGGCGAGGTCGGCGAGCAGCTTGGCCGCGCTGGCGAAGGGCGCGAGGTCGGTGATCTGGCTGCCGATATGCATGTCGACGCCGTGGACCGCGAGCCCCGGCAGGGTCGCGGCGGCGGCGTAGACCGCGGGCGCCCGGGTGATCGGGATGCCGAACTTATTCTCGTATTTGCCGGTGGAGATCTTGGCGTGGGTGCCGGCATCCACGTCCGGGTTGACCCGCACCGAGACCGGCGCGGTCAGGCCGAGGCTCACTGCGGTCTCCGAGAGCTGGGCCAACTCAGGCTCGCTCTCGACGTTGAAGCAGAAAATGCCGGCCTGGAGCGCGGCCACCATCTCGTCCCGGGTCTTGCCGACCCCGGAGAAGACGATCTTGGCCGGATCGACGCCGGCCGCCAGCGCCCGGTGCAGTTCGCCGCCGGAGACGATGTCCATGCCGGCGCCCTGGGCCGCGAGGGTCCGCAGCACGGCCTGATTCGAGTTCGCCTTCATGGCGAAGCAGACCAGGGCGTCGTCGCCCGCGAAGGCCTCGGCGAACACGCGGTAGTGCCGCTCCAGGGTCGCGGTGCTGTAGCAGTAGAACGGCGTGCCGACCTCCGCGGCGAGGCCCGTCAGGTCGACGTCCTCAGCCTGCAGGCGGCCGTCGCGATAGTGGAAATGGTGCATCTCGGCCGTGTCTCTCCTGCACGCCGGAGCGCGGGGTGTTTCCCGTGAAACATCCCGCCCGCCTGCCGGCGGGTCGCCCATCGATGACGGACGCAGCGCGGCGCAGGCACGGAGCGCGGCTCCGGCAAAAGCCGTCTACAGCAGCGGATCGAGAATGAAAGGCTCCTTGGGGATCCGATAGCCGCGCTTCGCGCCGCGGCTGGTCTCGATCGGCGCCCCGGTACCGCCCGGCGGAACCGCCGCGACGGAGAGCTCGTCCCCGGTCCGCACCCCCTCGGCCGTCGGCTCCTCCGCGCCGCCGCCGAGGCCGACCGAGACCGGCAGGGTCCGGCGGCCGTTGACCGAGTCGGATCCCGCCTGCGCGGTCGGGGCCGGCGCCGCGGTCTGAGGCGGCTCGAGGGCGCCCCGCCGTCCGCAGGCGGAGACCCCGAGGGCCACGAGGCCGGACACGGCGAGGAGCTTCAGGGCGGGAGACGACAACATCGCGCGCAGGTCCGACGGGCTCGGCGCCGGCGCTCGAGGGCCGGCGGGAGCACTACCTTAGCCGTTGCCGGGCGTCGGCGCGAGCGCACAGCCGCTACATGCGGCCCGGCTGTGCTCAGCCGCGTTGGTCCTTGGTGCCCTGCGCGCCCTGCTTGCCCTTGGCGGGGGAGTCCTGCTGCTGCTGAGCCTCGTAGGCGTCGATCGCCCGGCGGCAATTCTCGCTGAGCTTCTTCCAGTTCTTCTGGAAGCAGGCGTCGGTCGCCGGATCGTCGGGGGCCAGGTTGCCGCAATAGGTCAGATAATCGCCGGTGCAGTATTTCTTCAGGGTCTCGTTGCCGCGCTTCGACTGCTGCGCCGCGGCCGGCAGCGTCAGGGCGGTGGCCGCCGCGACGGCGAGAAGGATTGGCTTCAGGCGCATGGGGATACGTACCATCTCTGGGAGTCAGGAATGTCGGGATCAATCCGGGTTGCGATGATGCCTTTGCATGGTCGAAACAAGGCAACCCGCGAACGTTTCTCGGTGGCGATCGGCCCACGCGGCCCGGTCAGACGTGCTCGGGCTGCGGCGCCGGGAATGCCGCTTTGGGCATCCGGTCCTGACCGGTCAGGGCGTCGGCGACCTCCGTGATCCGCCGGCGCAGATCGGCGTACTCCCCCTCGGTGCCGCCCTGGCGATCCGCGAGGGTCTGGGCCAGGGCCTCCTCGGCCGCCTTCAGGCTGGCGCGCAGAGTGTCGCGCTCGGCGGCCAGTGCGGCCGCATCCTCGCCCTGCGGCTGATCGGCCCTTCGGCCCTGCCGAACCGCCAGGAGGCTGTCGAGCAGGTCCGCATGCGCGTCTTCGAGGGCGCGCAGGGTGGCAAGGCTCGCTGTGCCGTCCTCGCGGGCGCTGGCCAACTCGGTCTCGAGCTCCCGGGACTTGGCCTGCGCCTGCGCGATCTCGGCGTCCCGGGCGGCCACGTCCCGGGCGAGGGCGGCCGCCCGCATCGCCCCGGCGCCGATCGCCGTGAGGTCTTCGTGGCGTCTGGCCTGCACGGTCTCGACCCGGCGCTCCAGCCGCCGTTGCTGCACGGCGAATTGCGCGCGCAGAAAATCCCGCTCCGCGGCGATCTCGGCCGGCGACAGCGGCAGCCGTGCCTCGGCGCGTCGCCGCGCCAGGCGCGCCGCGCGCGCGTTGAGCGCCGGGAGCAGCAGCAGGCCGCACAGGCTCGCCGCCAAGAAACCCAGCGCGAAGATCATCACGGTTTCGATCACGAGGGAGCAGCCCGCGCATGCGGCCGGAACACCCGGCCCGGTTTCAGTCTAACCCAGGACGGCCGCCGGGGCGAAATCAAGCTACGCTCATCAATCAGAACGGGTTCCAGGTCGCCTCCCGGGTGAACTTGAGATAGCCGACATTGATGCCCAGCCGCGCACCGACGCCGCTGCGGATCGGCACCACGATGATGCGGTCGCTCACCACCGCGGTCATGCCGAAGCCGCCCACCAGATAGGCCGAGCCGTCGACGCCGCCGAAGCGCCGGAACAGCTCGCGCACGTTCGGCAGGTTGTAGACCAGCATCATGGTGCGCGCGCCGTCGCCGCCGACATCGAAGCCCACGGACGGACCCTGCCAGTAGACGTGCTTCTGCCCGGCATTGCGGGTGTAGAGCGTCCCCTCGCCGTAGCGCACGCCGGCCACCACGGCGCCCCCGCCCTCCTGCCCGAGGATGTAGCCGTTCGGCTCGCCCCAGCGTCGCCCCGCCTCCTCGACGGTGAGCGCGAGGCCGCGGGAGACCGAGCCGAAAAACCGGTGGCCCGATTCCACGATCTCGCCCGGGCGGAAGGTCTCGGGCGTGTCCTGGTCCTCGCCGCGGGCCAAAGCCGCGCCGATCCCGGCGAGGCCCGCCAGCGGCGTGCCCAACGCCAGGCCGAGGCCCGCGCGGAGCAGGTGGCGGCGGTGGGTGCCGCGCTCGTCTCGTGCCGTCATCGTTGCCTCCTCGCCCGGTTCGACTCTGCGTCGCCTTTTTCCGAAAGCCGGTGGCCACCTTTCGGGACGATGCTCTAACGGTTCCGCGATGGATCCTTGCCGCCACGCCCACGGGCCGGTCTCGGCCGCCGCCGCGACCGGGCTCACCCCGCGATCCGGGACGGCGCGGACCGCTCCGTCGGACCAGCTTCTGAGGAAAACCGCAAGATGTGGTTAACGCGCCCTGACGCCGCTCCGGCCCCCGGCTCGACGCGCGGGCCGGATCGCGACCCCGCACTCGACGGTGTTCACACACCGGTTCCGATTGAGGGCCACAGGCAGCCTCACGCGCGTCTCCCTCCCCCCTCTGCGGGGGAGGGAGGGCGCGGGTCATCTCCGGACCGGGCGCAGGAGGATCAGAAGTCCGGTATGTGAGCCTGCTCGGCCCAGCATCCGGGGCAACCGATCGCGGCGCGCCTACGGGCGACATCAAGAACCTGCCCCGCAGCGCGGGGGGATAGGGATCGTCTCACGCCCTGGCCGTCGCCCGGGGTCCACGGGCAGGCCGGATCACGACCCCGCACTCGACGGTGTTCACACACCGGTTCCGATTGCGGGCCACAGCCAGCCTCACGCGCGTCGCCCTCCCCCGCAAAGGGGGGAGGGAGGGCGCGTGTCATCTCCGGACCGGGCCCAGGAGGATCAGAAGTCCGATATGTGAGCCTGCTCGGCCCAGCATCGGGGGCAACGGATCGGGGCGAGCGTACGCGTGACATCAAGAA